>USSR01000347.1 GCA_900557355.1 uncultured Bacteroides sp. | reverse complement strand
AACTGACACGTGGTAAATTCCAGTATGACTTCGGTGATGAAGCCGGATATACTCCATTGCTACCGATGTTTACCTTAGGACATAATTTTGCTCCGGCCCATATCCATGCCGGCGGTCTTCGCTATCATGGTGCAGGTGTCATCGTTTCACAGTTGCTCAAGGATAATCTGATGGAAGCAGTAGATATACAGCAATTGGAATCTTTCGAAGCAGGTTGTCTGTTTGCACAGTCTGAAGGTATTATTCCGGCTCCAGAGTCCAGCCACGCTATTGCAGCAGCTATCCGCGAAGCTAACAAATGCAAAGAGACAGGAGAAGAAAAAGTGATTCTGTTCAACCTTTCCGGACATGGACTGATCGATATGACTTCTTATGATAAGTATTTGGCCGGTGACTTGGTAAACTATTCATTGACTGATGATGATATTCAGAAGAATTTAGACGAAATAGGAGATTTAGCTAAATAATAAATTGCCTGCCAGTTTCAAGTTTCACCACAGATTACATAAAAGAAACATCGATTCTGCATTGATAATCTTTGAATTACAATCAAATCCGTGCTAATTCTATGATCTGTGGTGATTCTTTTCCCACACCCCTTATTTATTTTCTCTATTGAGCATCTCCATATATTCACTGGGAGACATTTTTTCCACACTCGCAAAATAACGGTAAAAACTGGAGCGGGAGGTAAAGCCGCTCAAAAACATTAATTCCTTTACTGTAAGCTCCCTTTTCAACTGTGCCTGTTCTTTAAAATACTGCAAACGGTAGAAATTAATATAATCTCTGAAACCGGAAAAGCCATCATAATGAAGAGCCTTATTGAGTCTGTTTTCATTCGTATTCAAATCATTCAGAAATTCCTGCAAGGAATATTGAGGATTAGTAAATGGTTTACTATGTTTCATGAGACTTTGCATCTGGTTGGATAGTTCAAAAACGACAGGCGAAACCGCAATTTCCCGGATGGCTTCTATTTCTTCCATCTCCAGCTCTTCTACAGGCTGGGGAGGTAAAGAAAGTGGATTCTCATTACGCAAATATAGTATATTTAAAAAAAGGACGGGAAGGATTACAATATAGCCGAACACGTTAAAACATAATCCACTAGTGCCCAGCATCAACCAAATATAGCCGGACATGATGATAGCAAAACACATCATATAAATAGACATTGCCTGGCTCTGTTTACGCCGGACGGGAATCCATCGTCTCATATATGGAAAGAGGAAATTTACGGAAGGAGTAATTACACTGATTATAAACAGCATCAGCCTTACCCGTACATCCCGTTCACCAATATTCTCCCGAATGGAAGCAAAAGATTTTAGAGTAGTATAGTGACCGTTAAAAAACTCATAGCAACAAGCTATACATGTAATCAGCAAAATAGGGATACATAAACTGACGACTCTTGAAAAAGTCATCCATCCCGGTTTCAATGAGGCTATAGGAAAAATAGAAAAGAACTGAAAAAAGACAATCACCCGGACAATATGCCATATCGAAAGATGATTCATCGGAACTTCAGTAAAACGCGGAATCGTCTCCTCACCTCCTCTACTGAAAATCCACATCCATTCCAGATTATCACACAAAAGAAGAAGGGACAGAGTGATAGCCAATACTCCCCATGCTTTTGTCAGTCCATTATTATCTGAAGAACGTGAATAAACAAGTATTCCCAATACCAAGCCCACAATATCCAACAACAATTCAATGCAGAGAACAATTACGTTTACCATGTTTTTTTTGTTTTGAGCGACAAAAGTAGTCTTTTCGCGAAAAGAACGGGAGCATCCCACTCGTAAAAAGCGTCCCAATATAGGGAGATTTGCTAAAATGGGAACCATTTGGGAGTAATATATTTCAGACTTTTCACCTTTACTAATACTTTTGTGGCAGCATTCACCCCAAACAAGAATAAATTATAATATGACGCGCTACTTAAAGAATATGGAAAAGGAAATCACTATCGAAAATCAGGTAGAGGAAATTGCAATAATTGCCCAATTCATCGAAGAATTAGGCATGTCATTACATTTACCTTCCGGCATAACAATGAGTCTCAACCTAGCTATTGAAGAAGCAATAAGCAATATTATCCATCACGGTTATCCTCAAAATCAAAAAGGTGAAATTACATTGAGAACTTCTGTGGCCCCCGGCCTACTGATTGCCCAGATTATTGACGATGGTATTTCATTCGATCCCACAAAATCTGAAAATGAAGCATCAGAAAATGCACTATCCCTGGAACAGCAACTGACACAAGGTTTGGGACTCTTCCTGATTCGCCGAACAATGGATAAAGTAGAATATCATTCGACGGACAACCAAAACGAACTAATCCTGACTAAAAATATAGAAATGGATTTCAAACCGGAAGCAACTCTTAAAACGAATTTATGTAAAATAGAGGAAGTAATCATACTCACTGTTGAAGGACGATTGGACACTGCCAATACCAACGAATTCAATGCTCTCATCCAACCTTTATTAAACGTTCAGAATCCTAATATAATAATCAACTGCGAAGGATTACTATATATCAGCAGTTCCGGTTTAAGAAGCCTGATAACCCTCCAGAAAAGTGTAAAGCAACACAACGGACAACTTGTATTAGAAGCTATGCGTGCGGAAATACGGAAAATATTCGATATGACAGGCTGTTCCGGCCTTTTTATCATTCGTTAATTCCATTGATAATGAGAAAAGCATCTATTATTTGCAGTATCTTGCTATCTCTGTTCTTTCTGACAGAACCGGTGAATGCACAATCCATTAATCTCACACCCAAATGGACGGCACAAGCACAATTTGCAGGCTATTACGTAGCCGACAAACTGGGATTCTACAAGGAAGAGGGACTTGACGTACATGTGGTACATCCTTCGCTTTCGGCAAGCTCTTTTTCTTTTCTGCAGAAAGGGTATTCGCAAGCGGTAGTTATGAACCTATCGTATGCCTTGACTGAATATTTTGCAGGTGCACAGATAGTTAATATCTTGCAAACCTCACAGGAAAACAGTCTGATGCTTGTCAGTCGTTCGCCACTCAAGGGTACTTCATCTTTGCAACATAAGAAAATAGGGGTATGGAATCATCTTAGTCAAGAACTACTGGATCAAATAGCCAACAAATATCAACTCCAGGTGGAATGGATACGTTTCAATGGAGGAGTCAACATTTTCCTATCGAAAGCTGTAGATATTTGTCTCGTAGGAAGTTACAATGAGTTTCTACAACTAATTGAAGCCGGTGTAAAGACTGATTCTATTCATATCATGCATTTCGCAGATTATGGATATAACTTGCCAGAGGACGGACTTTATGTTAGCAGAGAATTCTATCAGAAATATCCTCAAGCTGTACAGAAATTGGCCCGTGCCAGTATACGTGGCTGGGAATGGGCAAACGAACACCGCGAACAAACATTGGACATTATAATGGAACAAGTGCATCAACACAACATAGGAACCAACAGATATCACCAGCGTAAAATGTTGGATGAGATCTTACGGCTACAAACAAACAGGAAGAGCGGGCAACGTCCCTATCGGCTAAGCCGAGAAGTATTTGATCTGGCAGCTAGTATTTTGTTGCCAGATCAAATCAAAAACACCAGCGACATTCGTTATGAAAATTTCGTAAAATAATCACATTCATTCATGAAACACACTTTTTCCCGTTCCTTTGCAACCCGGCTAAGTATCTACGTACTTTCCTTTACGTTGATTATCTTTGCTACTATTATGGCGCTATTTTATTATTATAGCCACCAGAAAGTAACGGACTTTGCCATTGAACGTACTCATGGACTATTAAGTAACATTGCAACTGAAATCAGCGGTCAGCTACTGTCTGTTAAGACGACTGTAAACCAATCTGTCTGGGTCTTGGAAAGAAACATTAATCACCCGGACTCTTTACACAATATTATTGAATCTGTTGTAAGAAACAATCAGTTCATCGTTGGAAGTGGCATAGCTTTCGTTCCCAACTATTACAAAGAAAAAGGGAAATATTTCATGCCCTATGCTTCTTTTAAGGATGAAATAAATGGAGAAATAACCTATCAGGTATTAGGTAGCCAGAATTATGACTATCCATGTATGGACTGGTATCTCATCCCCCAACTACTTAAGCAACCTTACTGGAGTGAACCTTATTATGATGACGGAGGGGGAAATTTCATCATGAGTACTTATGCCAAACCGCTGTTTGACAGTGATGGAAAATTAGTCGCAGTCTTTACAGCCAATATATCACTGACACAATTCACTGATACAATTAGCTTGCTGAAGCCATATCCTTCCAGCTACACCTATTTAATCAGTCGCAACGGAAGTTTCCTGACTCACATGGATAGAAATAAGATCATGAACGAAACGATATTCTCTGAAGCCTTTGCCAAAGAGAATCTTGCACAGGAACAGATCGGACATGAAATGCTGGCAGGACACACCGGAACCATGCGTTTCGATAACAAAGGAGTAGATTCGTATGCATTTTACACAACTATTCCCCAGATTGGATGGTCAGTATGCACCGTTTGTCCAAGCCAGATTATTCTTCAGGAACTAGACAGTACATCCCGAACAATCATCTACACTTTTATAGTGGGGATGATAGCCCTATTCCTGATTGTGTACAGCATCATCCGACGCCTTGTCCGCCCACTGGAGAAATTCTCCGAGTCAGCCCGCGAAATTGCGACCGGACGATTTGATGTTACCATACCAGAAGTGCATTCCAACGATGAAATCAGAGATCTATACGATTCGCTTATCTTCATGCAGCACTCTTTATCTACTTACGTAGTTGAACTAAAAGACACGACTGCCAGCAAAGAACGGATTGAAAGCGAGCTTTCTATAGCTAGGGAAATACAAATGGGAATGCTTCCCAAGATATTCCCTCCCTACCCCGAACGTAGTGATGTAGATTTGCATGCCATACTTCACCCTGCGAAAGAAGTAGGCGGAGATCTTTATGACTTCTATATGGATGGCAACCGCCTCTACTTCCTAATCGGGGATGTATCAGGAAAAGGCGTACCCGCTTCTCTGTTTATGGCAATCACCCGCAGTCTGTTCCGTACTTTATCTCAGCAGGTGCTTTCACCGGCCAAGATTGTGACGGACATGAACAATTCGATTTCTGATAATAACGAATCCAACATGTTTGTCACGCTTATTGTCGGAATCCTCGATTTGGAAACGGGGAAACTGAAACTGTGTAATGCCGGACATAATCCTCCCATACTGATTCGTCCGGACGGACAGGTTTCTTTCCTTGAATTCAAGACCCAGATATTTGTTGGTGTCATTGAAGAATTTGCCTATACCGAAGATGAAACGACATTGGAAAAAGGAAGTAAACTGTTCCTTTACACCGATGGAGTGACAGAAGCTGAAAATACAGAGAAAGAGCTATATGGAGACGAAAAGTTATTGAAGACATTGTCTGATAATAACACGTCTGATGTACGCACCACTGTTAATGGTATAGTGGACTCTATAGCAGAGCATGTCAAGGAAGCCGAAGCCAGCGATGACTTGACTATTTTACTTATTCAATATGAACCCGGGACAACAAACAATTAAGCACATATCATTATGGAAAGAGAAATAAAGATCTCAAACGATTTAAATGAAATTTCAGTTTTAGCCAGTTTCATCGAAGAACTGGGAGAGGAACTTTCTTTGTCATTTGAAACGACAATGAATATCAATCTGGCATTGGAAGAGGCCGTAGCCAATATTATTATGTACGCCTATCCAACTCAAGAGCAACACACCATCCTATTAAGAGTAACTTACAGCGAAAAACAACTTGTTTTCCTATTAACGGACAAGGGAGCCTCTTTTGATCCGACACAAGTAGATGAAGTAGATGTTACACTTTCTTTGGAGGAACGTCCAATCGGAGGTCTGGGAATATTCCTCATACGAAGCATTATGAACGAAATATCTTACCAACGTATCGACAATGAGAATCACCTCATTATGAAAAAAGACATTTGACGCGGGGCGGAAAGATTGTATAGTTTTCCAGCCAATTCATGGGGTATATCAAAGATTTCACTATCTTTGATGCCATTATTAATCTTATGAACTAATAATGAGCAGCCTTAACAAAATAGCAATCTGTCTACTTTTTCTATGCGCAGGGGTTAATTATGCTTTTTCTGATATTCCGGAGCAAATCAACTTCTCCTATATCTCTATTAATGAAGGATTGTCACAAAGTACTGTATTCTCTATCGATCAGGACCAACGAGGCAATATGTGGTTCGCAACTTATGACGGAGTTAACAAGTACGATGGGTATTCATTTACAGTTTATCAGCACAATGAAGATGATCCGAACAGCATCGCTAATGACATTTCGCGAATCGTAAAGACTGACAGTCAGGGACGGGTTTGGATCGGCACGCGGGATGGTTTGTCATATTATGATGAGGAGAAGGATAAGTTCAGAAATTTCTTCTACGAAAAGAAGGGGAAGAAGCTGCAAATCAACGGTATTGCGGAGATCTCACCGGAACAACTGCTCATAAGTACACAGGAAGGTCTGACTATGTTCGATATTAAAGAATCACGATTCGTTGATGATTCTTTTAGTACGGCTATGCATAAGATAGTGGCTTCTGCTCTTTACAGGCAAGGCGATATTATCTATATCGGCACCCCGGTTGACGGGCTTTACAGCTACTCCATTCCTCAAAAGAAACTGGAAAGAATTACTCCGATAACGGGCACTAAACAGATTCAAGCCATTTTGCAACAATCTCCTACCCGCATCTGGATAGCTACCGAAGGAGCCGGTCTACTTCTATTTAACCCGAAAACACAAGAAGTCAAAGCTTATCATCATTCTTCTTCCAATCCTAAAAGTATCAGTTCCAATTATATCCGTTCTCTGGCATTGGATTCGCAAAATCGCCTATGGATAGGAACATTCAATGATCTAAACATTTATCATGAAGGAAACGATTCTTTCGTTTCTTACAGCAGTAGTCCGGTAGAAAGCGGCAGTCTGTCACAGCGTTCGGTCCGCAGTATCTTTATGGATTCGCAGGGCGGAATGTGGCTTGGAACCTATTTCGGAGGACTAAACTATTATCATCCGATCCGCAACAGATTCAAGAATATCCAACGTATTCCATATAAGAATTCTCTAAGTGACAATGTAGTCAGTTGCATTACCGAAGATAAGAATAAGAACTTATGGATAGGAACAAATGATGGTGGATTGAATCTATATAATCCAAAGACACAACAGTTTACACACTATATCCTGCAGGAAGACGAACGGGAAATCGGTATTGGTTCCAACAATATCAAAGCCGTATATG
>USSR01000346.1 GCA_900557355.1 uncultured Bacteroides sp. | reverse complement strand
CGCAATACAAGGTAGCCACATCATCCACTTTAACCCCCTTCAGATAGGCATCAGCCAGTACAGAGGCAGAGTTGTTGCCAATCATACAACCACGATGTCCCGGGCTAGCCCATTCAGGGAAGAAACCGCTTTCCTTATATGTATTGACGAGACCTTCCTGGATTTGTTTGTTTACCGAAGGATACATCAGGTTGAGGAAAGGGAACAGGCAACGGAAAGTATCCCAGAAGCCGGTATCCGTATACATATATCCAGGTAATACCTGACCATTGTAAGGACTATAATGAACAGGATTGCCAGTTTCATCAAATTCATAAAAAGCACGGGGGAAAAGTACCGAACGATACAGACAAGAATAAAAAGTACGATACTGATCAAGATTGCCACCATCCACTTCTATTTTACCCAATACCTCATTCCAGGCATCTTGCCCTTTCTGAACCAAAGTATCAAAACTATCGTTTCCAAGCTCTTTCAAGTTTCTGTCTGCCTGCTCAAAACCGATAAAGGAAGAGGCTACACGAGCATGCACGATTTCTCCTTTACGGGTTTTAAAACCAATGATTGCACCTGCATGTCCGGCCTTCTGCTCTTTTTGATTCTCTGCCAAAACGCCATCGGCAACAGAAGCCTGATAAGTAAAAGGCTTGTCGAACTCAATAACAAAGTAGTTCTTGAAGTTATCGGGCACTCCACCACTGTTACGGGTTGTGTATCCGATAATCTTATTTTGTTCAGGAATAATTTTAATATAAGATCCTTTGTCGAAAGCATCCACTACAATATATGAATGTTCATTCTCCGGAAAAGTAAAACGGAATAAAACAGCACGTTCAGTGGGAGTAAACTCTGTCACTACATCGTGTTCAGCAAGATACACCTTATAATAATGAGGCAATGCAACTTCTCCTTTATGAGAGAACCAGCTGGCACGCTTATCTTCATTAAATTCGGGTTTGCCCACTACCGGCATGATAGAAAACTGACCGTAGTCATTAATCCAGGGACTGGGTTGATGGGTTTGTTTAAAACCACGGATTTTATGGGCGGTATAAACATACTGCCAACCATCTCCCATTTTTCCTGTTTGAGGAGTCCAGAAATTCATACCCCATGGACGTGCGATAGCAGGATATGTATTGCCTGTAGATAGTTCGAAACTGGATAACGTACCCATCAACGGGTTAACGTATTGTGTTAAATCTTTAGCCTGCGCCCAGAGAGCACAGCCCAAAAAGCACATTGATAAAAGCAGCTTTCTCATACTATTATATTTATAAGATTATATATTTCAAAAGTTTCCTTTTATTTTTTGGGAGACAAAAATACACTATTTCCTACAATTTTATATTCAATAGGTATTGCATTTGTACTTTTAATCAAATTCAGGATTTCCTCCACAGTGTTTTTCTTCTTCAGTGTACCCGAATATGTTTTAGTAGCATCCATATCAGGCGCCAGAATAATCTTCACTCCATAAGAGTTCTCTAAAGTACGGGCAATCGTAAATATATCAGCATTTTCAAAGACAAACTGATTATTATGCCAATTCTCAATGCCTGTATCCACTTGCTTCACTACCAGACGACGAGTTACAGCGTTCAATTCGGCTTTTTGCCCCGGAGCCAACACAATCATACCCTCATTGTGATTGCCTTTCACCTCAATCTCTCCCTTAATCAGTGTAGCTACTGCCGAACGGTTCATCTTATCACTCTTCAAGTTAAAGACCGTACCCAGCACTCTGACTTGCATGGCTTCACTTCGCACAATAAAAGGCTTTTCAACATTTCTCTTTACTTCAAAATAGCCCTCTCCCTCCATATACACATTTCTTTCCTTTTCAGAAAACTCACGCGGGTACTTCAAGGTCGTGTGCTTATTCAACCATACTTTAGTGCCATCGGGCAGCATCAATTCCTTCACTTCATCCCGGGCTACAACAGCCACTAACTGTTCTTCACTTTGAGACTGATAGATATGATAACTCAAACCGGATACAAGGAAAATTCCTATGAACATAGCAGCATACTTCATCCAAGTATGCATTCTACGCACCTTGAACTGCTTAGCTTCTTCCTGTGCCAACCGTTTGAATAACTGTTTTTCTGCTTTTTCATTTTTTTTCTCATCTGTAGAATCGCCACTCTTTCCCAGATGATATATTTCTTCTATCCTAAACAGTTCACGCGCATTATCGTCCGACTCGTTCAGCCAAGTGTTCACCTCACGGAGCTCTTCTTCAGAACATTCACCCATAAGGAATTTGGCCAGTAATTCTTCATTCAACTTATTTTTTCCTTCCTTCATCATACTAATAAAACAATCGTTTCGACAAAAACACTTATACCTTATTCAATAAAAACAGGACTAACATAAAGTTCAGGTAGCCCAATCTTTCACGCAGAAACTTCAAAGCTTTATACATGTGAGCCTCTACCGTCCGCAACGATATTCCCATTGTTTCTGCAATTTCTTTGTTCTTCATATCATGCAGATAACTGAGTTTGAAAACCATCTTGCATTTATCCGGCAGTCCATTAATGGCTTCGGAAAGCTCTCTTCTAAGCTCACGATCCTCTATCCTTTTCACTACATCATTACTATCCGGCTGATAGAATTCAACCCTCTTCTGATTAATTTCCATTACGACAGCTTCGTAACTATTCTTGATATCCCGGTGCTTCAAAACATTCAAAGCACGGGTATACACCGCCCGATACAGAAATGCCTGTATCTGCTCTCCCACCGTCACTGTATCTTTTCGTCGCCACAATTCCACAAACACATCTTGTACTACGTCCTCTGCTTCTTCCTCGCCCACAATACGTGTAGCATAGAAAAGCAGATTGGCATAGTATTTACGGAAAAGGAGTTTATAAGTTGAATCAAAGTTATCACCCATAATCCCACAACTTCATTTTATCACTCTATCGCATACCACACTGCCCCCGGTTTATTCCCCATCTCAAATTCAAAGACAGAGCCATTCATTATTTGTTCATGTGTGATATAGCTTTTATCATAAGGTTTCCCGTCGAGTTTCACCGACTGGATATATATATTCTCTTCACTAATAGTCGGCGCCAATACCGTAAATGTCTTGCCGTTATCCAAATGCATTTTCATTTCAGGATACATAGGGGTGCCTATTTCATATCTGCCGCTAACCGGATCTACCGGATAGAATCCCATTGCGCTAAATACGTACCAAGCAGACATCTGACCACAATCCTCATTCCCGCATAAACCGGCAGGCGTGTTCTTATAAAGTTCATGCATCACCTCGGCGGCATATTTCTGAGTCTTCCAAGGTTGCCCTACAGCATTAAACAAATAAATGACATGATGGCTCGGTTCATTTCCATGCGCATACTGCCCGATCATTCCGGTACTGAAAATAGGCAGATCTTCATCCGCAGAAGGATTATAAGTAAACATACTATCCAGTTTCTGGGCAAAACGCTCCGTACCTCCGACCAAACCAATCAAACCATCGACATCTTGCTGCACAGACCAGAAATATTGCCAACCGTTACTTTCGCAAATATGCGGAGTATAGTCATCCGGACTGAAGGGTTGAATAAAATTTCCTTTATTATCACGCGGCTGCATAAAAGAAGCCTGGGGATTATATACATTCTTATAGTTTTGAGAACGTTTATAGAATGCATCTGCAATCTGCCTTTCACCCAACTTGTCCGCCATACGGGCAATACAATAATCATCGTAAGCGTATTCCAGAGTTTTAGAGAGCGACCAGTTCTCTGAGTTATAATGATCTGTCACATCATAAGGCACATAACCATACTTTTTATACAATCCAATTCCGCGATATTCATCTATATTGGCTGTAGCTACACAGGCTTCCAAGGCTTTCTTCGGATCAAAATTTCCTATTCCCTTCAGATAAGCATCCACAATAACCGGTACAGCATGATAGCCTATCATCATATCCGTTTCACTTCCATAGAAGTTCCATACCGGAAGACGTCCGTTCTGTTCAAAAAAAGCAAGAAAAGACTGAACCATATCATTCACACGTTGCGGTTCTATATAAGTGTAAAGAGGATGAGCGGCACGATAGGTATCCCACAATGAAAAAGTACTGTAATTGGTCCATCTATCTGCCTGATGCACTTGTTTATCGGGACCGTAATAGGCACCGTCCACATCATTATAAATAGTCGGTGCCAGCATAGAGTGATACAGAGCCGTATAAAATTTGACTTTCTCATCAGGATCATCACATGTGATTTCTATCTTAGACAGTTGTTCATTCCAGTTTTTTTGGGTAGTAGCCAGATATTTGTCGAAATCATCATCCGGTGCTTCGGCTGCAAGATTACGAGCAGCTCCCTCCATGCTTACACCTGATATGGCAGTGGTTACAAGAATCTGCTCTCCTGCAGCGGTATGGAAATCAAAACGGGCGATAGCAGACGTTCCAATCCGTTCACCATCCTTGACAATAGTAGCAGTATCCAACTGCATTGCTTTAAACGGTTTAGAGAATCGGGTACGAAAATAAATATGCTGATCGCGTGCCCAACCGTCAGAAAAGCGATACCCTTGTATGGTAACAGAATCGATTCTCTCAATATAAGTATCATTGGTAAAATCCCAATTCATAGCCTTTCGCAAATTAAGGAAAATGGCAGCATCTGCTTCAGGGAAGGTATAACGTTGAATACCGCAACGCTCGGTTGCCGTCAGTTCTACATTGATATCATAGTCTTTCAACCGAACCTGATAATATCCGGCACTGGCAGTTTCTTCGGAGTGAGAAAATAAAGAATGAATACCTAACGGAGCATCCGTCTCTTTATAGGGCAAAGTAACAGGCATAAAAGATATATCATATAAATCACCTGCCCCGGTACCTGAAAGGTTGGTATGGCTAAAACCTGCAATCGTGCTGTCCGGATAGAAATAACCGGAGATGCGATCCCATCCCGGAAGCCCGTTATCGGGACTTAACTGCACCATACCGAACGGAGTTTGTGCTCCGGGATACGTATTCCCGGTAAAATCCGTACCGATAAAGGGGTTGACATACTCTGTGGCATAGCACTTACTCTTCGTATCCGGTTGCTGGGACACACACGCTGAAAGGGAGAAAAGGAATAAAACCAGTAAAAACAATTCTGACAATTTCATAATACTACATAGTTAACGTGCATATGTAACAACTCAGCATCCGGAAACACTTAACGGTTTCCCTAATAAATTCATCGAACGAACAAATATAGCCTAAAAATTCCAATTAATTTATAACTTTGCCGCAAAAAGCGACAATGAGCTATACGACTTATCTCTTTGACTTTGACTACACGCTCGCAGACTCTTCTCGCGGCATCGTTACCTGTTTCCGTAATGTGCTCAATCAACATGGTTATACAGATGTAACCGATGAAGATATTAAACGTACCATCGGAAAAACTTTGGAAGAATCTTTCTCTATCCTGACGGGAGTGACGGATGAAGACCAACTAGCTGGTTTTAAGAGCGAATACAGGAATGAAGCGGATACCCACATGACAATAAACACCGTACTCTTTCTGGAAACCAAGTCTGTGCTGCTTGCCCTGAAAGATGCAGGCGCATTCATCGGCATCATCTCCACCAAATACCGTTATCGCATAAAGGAAATGCTCGACCAGCACTTCCCCGGCAGTTTCTTCAACATCATTATTGGCGGAGAAGATGTACAAACAGCCAAGCCCTCACCCGAAGGGTTGCTGCTTGCCATCAAACAGTTGCATGTCACCAAGGCAGAAACCCTCTACATTGGCGATAGCACAGTGGACGCTGCCACAGCCAAAGCAGCTGGTGTGGACTTTGCCGGTGTAACCCATGGAGTAACTTCCGCCGAAGAATTAGGCAAATATCCGCATTGGAAAATTATGAACTCACTGGAAGAACTCTTGGAAACGGATGAACAACCAACCCATCCGGTTGTCAATCCACCTTCCGTTCCGGTTATTGTTTCCCGTCGCACTCCTTGCAGAAAGAAAATGATCAATATCTGGCAAATACTAATCCTGGCAGTACTACTATGGTTATCTTTTGAAGAAGGAGAAGACAGTAATGTTTTTCTGTGGGCTTTCATTCTGGTTCTCTTGTATATCCTTACCAAACGCAGGATTCTGCCAAACCGAATATTAAACTCTCCCTGGTGGCTTCCCTGTAAGATACGCCTTCGCGCCCTACACATCAAAATGGTACAAGGAAAGAAAACACCGCCCATGAGTGAGGAAAGCAATATTTGCTTAAATTGTGAAACTGCTTATACAGGTAGCTATTGCAACCGTTGCGGTCAAAGCCGGAATACTCCCCGTTACCGTTTCAGTAATGCATTCAGAAATATATTAGGCGGATTCACTAATATCGATAATGGTTTCGGCCGCACCCTTCTGGACTTGCTCTACCGCCCGGGATACATGATCAGAGACTTCATTGCTGGCAAACGAATCTTATACTTCCGCCCCTTCCAGACATTATTTGTACTTGCCGCCCTTTACATAATGGCTGTGCAACTGGTAGACCCTGAAGCCCTGAAAGAAAAGAAGGAAAAATCACAGGAAGTCCAAAGACAAGAAATACTTGCTGCACGTGAACAACTACAAAAACGAATAGAGGGAACAGAAGACTCACACACCAAAGATGTTCTGAACCAGGCCATAAAAGGCTTGAACAAGAAACTGGAAAATCTGGGAACAGAGGATTCTACGGAAATCCGGAAGAAGAATCTGATAGTCACACGCGAACTTTTGCAGAAACAGATAAAAAAGGCCAAAGAACCAGCTCAAGGGGAAGTTCTGACTCAAACTATAAAAGACCTGAATCTGGATTTGGAAAAACTAGAAACAAAAAGTTCTTTTAAAAAGGACAATATCACCATAAAAATAAATGGCGATGAAGATGATGAGCTCATAGACGAATTGCTGAAAGATGGGTCTTCAGCATTTGATAAACTTGAAAAAGTCATCCACAACACACCTTTCTTGGAAAAAGTATGGAACTTACTGAAAAGTTGGGGACATGGCAACAAGGCATTCCGCATCATTGCCACGTTACCTCTTTTTGCTCTGGCAACGCTCATGGCTTTCCGTCGTAAAAAGAACAAGCTGCGCTATAATCTGACAGAACATGTATTTATACAGGCCTATATCGCTTGCCAAATACTCTTGCTCAGCATCATTGTGCTTCCTTTCAACGGCAGTGCACAGGTAGGCGATTTATACGAATTGCCCATACTATTCATCTTTGCCCTCTTCTGCCTGGATTATAAGCAACTGTATGGATACACGTGGTGGAGAAGTTTTTGGACCACAGTACTTATGTTCTTCTACAGTCTAATATTGCTTATTATTG
>USSR01000345.1 GCA_900557355.1 uncultured Bacteroides sp. | reverse complement strand
TCGTGCGGTGTATTGTCCGCCATTCATGAGCAAAGTCCCGACATCAACCGTGGCGTAGAGCGTCAGGACCCTATGGAACAGGGTGCAGGCGACCAGGGTATGATGTTTGGTTATGCTACTAACGAGACTGAAAATTACATGCCTCTTTCTCTCGACCTGTCACATCGCATTCTGCAAGTGCTGGCCGACATCCGTCGTGAAGGTAAGGAAATGACTTATCTCCGTCCCGATTCTAAGAGTCAGGTAACCATTGAATACGATGATAACGGCACGCCCGTACGCATCGATACGATTGTAGTTTCTACTCAGCATGATGATTTCATCCAGCCGGTTGACGACAGCGAGGCTGCCCAGTTGAAAGCAGATGAAGAAATGCTTGCCACAATTCGTCGGGATGTCATCAATATCCTGATGCCGCGTGTCATAGCTTCCATCCATGCAGAGAAAGTTTTGGCATTGTTTAATGATCATATCACTTATCACGTCAATCCTACCGGAAAGTTTGTTATCGGCGGACCTCATGGAGATACCGGTCTGACAGGGCGTAAGATTATTGTAGATACATATGGTGGCAAGGGTGCTCATGGTGGTGGCGCTTTCTCAGGTAAAGATCCCTCGAAGGTAGACCGTAGTGCTGCTTATGCTGCCCGTCACATTGCTAAGAATCTGGTAGCTGCCGGTGTAGCCGACGAGATGCTGGTACAGGTATCTTATGCTATCGGTGTGGCACGTCCCATCAATATTTACGTTAATACTTATGGACGCGGTCATGTAGCGATGAGTGATGGTGAGATTGCAAAGAAGATTGATGAACTTTTCGATCTTCGTCCGAAAGCCATTGAAGATCGTTTGAAACTCCGTAATCCGATTTATCAGGAAACTGCAGCTTACGGTCATTTGGGACGTGAACCACAAGTAATCACCAAGCACTTCAAATCTCGTTATGAAGGTGACAAGGATGTAGAGGTAGAGCTCTTCACTTGGGAAAAACTGGATTATGTGGATAAAGTGAAGGCTGCTTTTGGTCTGTAGTATTTTCCTTTCAGTTAGTAATCAGCGTAGCTTTACAAGCTATTTATATAGAAGCCGTTTTTCTTCATTCCGTTTTGCGGGGGGGGAGAGGACGGCTTTTGCTATTCTTCTTGCTACATTTGCACTTTTTAAAATTATTCTGTTTGACAATGAAACATTTTCTTTGAATAAAGAGTTATTTATATGGTTGCAAAGATATAATTTATTTGTGATTTGTCATTATCTTTGTAGGTATTGGAATAATGCCAGCGGTATTATTAAATAATTGAAGATACACTTTTGAACTGATTAAGAATGAGCAATATCTTTAAAAAAATATTCTCTTTAACGAGAGATAATGAAAGCAAACCGGATTTTCAGACTTGCTGCACTCCTATGGAAGTATTTGATGAACAGAAAGTAAAAGCTATTGTAAAACACTGGCTTTTGTCCATTGATGAGTATGAGACTATCCCGGATGATATCGTTGCATTGAACTTCAATCTGTGGGAAGCTGTTGAGGAGGATGGTGAGAGTTGCTATACGCTTGAGTTGACGGGTGCCAAACAGTATGATGCAGAAGATGATGACTGGGCATGCGAAGAGGATTTTGATCCAAGACTAAGAAACTGTGATGCATTGCAACTTTCGAGTGCAATCCCATGGGAGAATATATTGAAAGGACTGGTAAAAGTCTTGAAAGAACTGAAGGTTGAGTTAGGGGAGATAAATCTCTTTCAGGTGGAGCACATAACTGTTGGATTTACGGAAGGGGATCTGGAAGTTATAAAATGAATCCTTCTGCAAATTGCCGTAAATAAACATAATTTTAAGGTAATGCTACTTGGAAAATGAGCTTGGTGTTTGCTTATATTGTTTCACAAAGCAACGGGTGAAGTACTTGGGGTCATTAAATCCCACCCGGTAGGCTATTTCTGATACAATGACATTATTGGTGCTACTCTCTAATATTTTCTTGGCAATCTGTAGCCTGTATAATTGGATGAAACGTACCGGTGGAAGTCCGGTGAGTGATACGAATTTCTTATAAATTACTGTATAACTGATGTTCAGTCTTTCTGTCAGATCCTTTACACCGAATTGAGGATCAGCATAGTTCTTTTCCAGAATATTCATAACTTCGTTCATGAACTGCTGGTCGGGCTGTCCCACTTCCAGCAGGATAGGATTTAAGTCTTGTTCTACGAATTTCTTCTGACGCAAATCCCTGTTCTTCAAGATGGAGTCTATGTGGGCTAATAATACGGATTGTTCGAAAGGCTTGGTGATATATCCGTCTACTCCGTTTTCATAGCTTTCTATCCGGGCAGTCTCACTTGAATTTGCCGTGAGAAGCAGGAAAGGAATGTGACTTAAAAACTTGTCCTCGCGCAGTCTTTTGCAGAAGTCGGAACCATCGCATACGGGCATCATTAGATCAGATACAATAAAATCGGGCACGATATTCTGGGCTGTCTTATAGCCTTGCTCACCGTTGTTTGCTTCAGCGATATTGTATTTTTCTTTCAGCATATTCTTGATATAATGACGCATATCGGGATTGTCTTCTACCAATAACAAAGTCGGCTTGCTCCTGTCTATAGGAATGAACGGCTCGATTTTGTCTTCAACGGGTACGGGCTCTTTATATTCTTCATGAATTTCATTCTCCGCTGTGTCCGCCAGCGCAATGGGGAAATATAATCTGAAAGATACACCTACTTTTTCCGAACTCTTGACTTTAATTGTTCCACCTAATAGGTTGATAAGCTCTTTTACGATGTGAAGTCCGATGCCCGTACTGCTCTGTCCGTAGTTTGTATATTTGTTCTGTTCGGGTATCCGGTAGAAACGGTTGAATATTTTGTCTATTTCGTCAGGAGCTATTATGCTGCCACTGTTGGTGACGGAGATAAACTGCATGAGTTTGTTCGACTTGTCGATGAATTGGTTGGCATGCAATGTGATTTTTCCTTTATCGGGAGTATGCTTGATGGCGTTGGATAATAGATTGAACAGTATCTTATGCAGGTTTTCCTTATCAGAATAGATATGGTCACTCTTCAGGCGGTATATCTTTTCAAAGCTGATATTTCGTTCTTTCATCAGGCTGGAAAAGTCGGTTGTTGTTGTGTTCAGGAACTTGCTGAAGTTGAATTGAGAGTAATTGAGCGTTAAGTTCTGGGTATCGATCTTGCGCAAGTCAATCAGTTGGTTGACCAGTGAAAGCAGGTATTGAGCATTCCGGTTGATAATCTGTAAGTCCTCTTTTTCTTTGGGATCGGTAGTTTGCCTGACAAGCTGGCTTGCCGGTCCTTGTATCAGGGTCAGGGGTGTCTTAAACTCGTGTGCGAGGTTGGTGAAATAGGATAACTTCTCTTTATTGATAGCCTCCATCTGTTCGGACATGATTTCTATCTTTTCTTTCAGAAGTTTCTGGATATGTTGTTGCCTTGCATTATACCAATAGATGATATAAAGTAGAATGGACATTATCAATATAGCGATAAGTGAGTAGAACCATCCTGTTTTATAGAATGGAGGATGTACAATAATGCTGAGACAGGTGGCCTTGGTAGACCATGTGTTGTCTTGGTTGGTGCATCGTATTTCCAGCGTATATTTTCCCGGCGGCAGGTTGGTGTACTTGGCGTTTCTCTTTACCAATCCTGTGTTCCAGTGCTCCTCCAGTTCATGAATGCGATGGAAGTAGAATACCTTTTCCTGTTCGATATAATCCAGGCAGCTGAATGTGATTTCAAAGGAATTCTGCGGTGGATATAAATGCAGTTCCTTGGTTGTTGAGATACTTACAGGCAGATTATCGCTGTTCAGATAAGGTATCAGCTGGCTGCCGTTACAGACAACACTGGTGAGGGTTATCGTCCGCTGCTTTTGCTTGGGCAGGTTTACTAGCGGGCTGAAAGTTACGAAACCATCGATAGTTCCCAGTAACATATTGTGATTGATGGTCTTACAGCCCGATCTTTTATAGAACTGGGGCACCAGCAACCCGTCTCCTTCATCGAATTTGAAGGCCCGTTTTGTGTTGATATCGAAGAAGTAAACACCTTTTAGGGTACTGATCCACAGGTTCCCGTTCTCATCGTCCAGAATGTTCGAGATGCTGGTGTCCGAAAGACCGCAGCGCACGGCATAGTTCTTGAATGTATATTTTTCGTTGTTGCCGTTGTCTTCCAACAGGTAGATGCCATTTCCGAGGCTACCCAGATAAATCTCCCCCTTTTTAGTTTCGAATATACAAGTGATCTTTTCATTGATTTTGCTTTCGGGATCATCCAGTTTGTGCTGATAGTATATACATTCGTAGGTATTTCTGGAATTTTCCAGATCGATGACATACACGCCGTTTCCGCCAATCCATAATCTTGACTGTGAGTCGATGAAGATTGTATTCATGTTATGAACGGGTTCTTTGGACTGTGTGTAGAACTTTAGCCGGTTGATGGTTCCCGTAGAGAAGTCGAGTGTATTGATATGGCTGCCGTTGCATATCCACAATGCATTCCGGGCAGAGTCCAAGGCTATGTCATGGATGTCATCGGAGGTCAGGGAGGAATTCAAACTGTTGTAATGTTCGAATACGGGATGTGATAGATTATTTTTGTCCAGTTTATCCAGCCCTCCGCCTATTGTTGATATCCAGTAATTGCCGTGCAGGTCCTGAATGATATCCGAGATGTTGTTGTGAGCCAGTGAGCGCGGATCTCCCGGGCTGTGTTTGAAGAGCGAAAAGGAGTCAGCACCTTTCCTCTTAATAGCAAGTCCGCCATCTACAATTCCTGCCAGGATGTTTCCTTCTTTGTCTTCGAGCACTGTGCTGATGATGTTGGGCACTCCTTTCTCATACCCTTGCAGTGAATAATTGAAAGTTATGCGTTGCGGAGCCATGATATTAATTCCGCCGAAGTCGGTCCCTACCCAGATATTATCATTCTTATCAACAAATATCCGGTTGATGATATTATCATTCAGGGACCGGGTTTGTATGCCTCTGCTGAAAGTAACGAATTGATCATTTCGCTGGTATATGTTCACTCCGTTTCTGGTTCCGATAATGATGTCGCCTGATGAGTTTTTATCAATATCCGTGATGAAGTTGGAGGAAATGCTGTGAGGATCATTGGGGTTATGCTGATAGAGTATACAGAACTGATTCTGGGTGTTATAGCAGTATAAACCACTTTGAGTACCGATCCACAGATAGTCACCATACGAAAACAGGCGGTTGAAGATTAACTGAGAAGTATCTAAGTTTGTAACTACGGGTATATTGCTATAATCTTGTTTGCCCGAAGGGGTGAAATGCAATAAACACTTGTCGCCTCCCGCCCAGATATCACTACCGTGTTTTACAATGGTTTTGATATTCACGTCTTTCTTCAATATCCGGATATCTTTTATCTGCCTTTCTTCGTTCAGAATGATGTAGGCGAGTCCGTCACTTTTACCCACCCAGAGATTATTGAAATCGTCGACAAGCAGGGCCTGAACGGGAGAGTAAAGCACATTATTATTTTTACCGGAGTATTCCTTATAGAAGTTGAGATTTTCGTGAAGGAGATCAATGCTCATGATGCCGGCTTCGGAAGCTACCCACAAATAGTTGTTGTCGTCTTCGTCAATGTCATTAATATAATTACTTTCAATAAACTGATACGGTTGCCTGGGAGCTGTGGAGTAGTGTTTCAGTTCGTAACCATCGTAACGGTCGAGCCCGTTGGAGGTTCCGAACCACATGAATGAGTTGCGATCTTTGTGTATGGTTCGGATGGAGTTGTCGCATAATCCGTTCCGGATAGTAAGATAAAGGTAATTGTATTGGTTTGGATTATTCTGAGCAAGTGCTAAACCCTGCCCCTGCAGGAAGCAGAGCAGGGTTGTGATTAGCGTTATTGTCTTCGTATACTTCATATCCGGCCCGGAGATTTAGTTATTGAAAACTGATCCAGTCGATTTCAACTTTACCGTTTCCTTTTAGAGACACGTATAAATCGTGGATACCGGTCTGAGCGGAACGAACCGAGGATTCAATATTCGTCCATTTATCGGTTTTGGGAACTTTTATTTCCGAGATAACCGGACCGTTTGTTCCGTTTATACGTATTTGCAGTGTTCCTCCGTTGTCCGAGGTTACTCTTGCTTTCACTTTCCGGGGAGTACTATCTCCGAAGTTCACCCGGTTGTACTGCACCCATGCACCGTTTTTGCTCAATAAAGTTTTCCAACCTTCGAATTTGTTTGCCTGGTTCAGGTAATCGATGGTCGCTCCCTGATTGCTTAACCGGCTGTAGCGATCCAGTTGAATTTCTTTCCGGGCGTCTGTTATGCCCACTCCGCGCAGGGTAGGGGTTACTTTTTGGATAGTGCCGTCCGCGTTGAAGAATAAGGAGTCGACCCGTGCCGATCTGTTTTTATCGAATTCGGGGGAGTAATCGTTGTGGTGATAGAACAGATACCACTGGTCTTTGTATTCCACCAATGAGTGGTGATTGGTC
Organism: uncultured Bacteroides sp.; assembly: GCA_900557355.1. GTDB lineage: Bacteria > Bacteroidota > Bacteroidia > Bacteroidales > Bacteroidaceae > Bacteroides. The sequence continues at coordinate 863 of USSR01000345.1, read as the reverse complement.
CAGCAATCGGTTGGTGATTCATCCATAATGATACCCTTGAACTCGAAGGGGCCCATGGGATTGTTTCCCATCGCATAAGCCAGAACTTCCGTTTTTTCCTTTACCCAGGGGAATGTGAAGTAATATTTTCCGTTGCGTTCAAAGGCAAAAGGTCCTTCTTTGAAACCTTCGGGTAATCCTTGAATTTGCATGGGTTCTGAGGCAAGTTCAAGCATATTGTCTTTCAACTTTGCTACTGACATTCCGCGGCCTGACCAGTATATGTAGGCTTGCCCGTCTTTATCAATGAGCACGCAAGGGTCGATGCCGTTGACTCCTTCGATGGGAGTGGCCTGCGGGGTGAAAGGGCCGTAAGGCTTGTCGGCTATGGCAACTCCAATGCTGAAACCGCGTTTGCCTTCGCCTTTAGGGGTGGATGGGAAGTAGAAATAATATTTCCCATTCTTGTATACACATTCGGGGGCCCACATGGAATAGGAGTCAGGAGCCACCCAAGGTACATTTTTCTGGCTTAGGATCACTCCGTGGTCTGTCCAGTCTACCAGATTGTCTGACGAGAAAACATGGTAATCTGCCATACAAAACCATTCTTTCAGACGCTCGATGGGGCTTGGAATGTCATGTGAAGGATAGACATACATCTTGCCTTCAAAAACTTTGGCGGTGGGATCGGCAGTGAACTGATCCGTAATAATGGGATTCTGAGCTTTTAATGTACCTATTATTACCAGAAATGCGGATAATAAAAATAGTCTTTTGTTTTTCATAAGTTGACTGTTTTTAATGTGTACGGGCTTTCTATTTCTTCATCCGGACACAAAGATAAAATAAATCTCTGGAAAAGACGAATAAAAAGGGACAAA
>USSR01000344.1 GCA_900557355.1 uncultured Bacteroides sp. | reverse complement strand
TGTGCTGACTTATTCCCGCCATAAGTCGAAACAGCTGATTCGTATAGTGGTGACTCCGCAGATGCAGGGCGTGATAGATAAATATAACACGGAGAATGAGTATCTCTTTCCGATCATTAGCGGTGAATATGCTTCGGGATACCAAAAATACCGTCTGGCGTTAGGGCGTATCAACCGCCATTTGAAGAAAATCGCTGTTGTAGCTGATATTAAAGTACCGTTAACGACATATACTGCTCGGCATACTTGGGCTACCCTCGCACGTGACTATGGAGCTCCGATTTCTGTGATTAGTGCCGGACTTGGACACACTTCGGAAGAAATGACACGCGTCTATTTAAAGGATTTTGATGTATCCATGCTCAATCAGGTGAATAGCATCGTTACAAACTTATCCAAATGAAATAATTATTTGTAATATAATCTGTTGAGAATTAGAAGATATAATATTTTTATTTATCTTTGCAATATTGTAATCTATTCCGTAATAGAGATCATATTAAAATATCTTTGTTTCTTAATATATTTCACGCTGCAAAGTAAATGAAATTTTTCAATATTGAATTTATCATAAAGTCCAATAATTTATTCATTTTGTACAGATAGGGACAATAATGGCTAACTTGTTTGATTGGTTGCCTGACATTGCTCTATCAGTTGTTTGGGGGTACATCCGAAATGTTGTTTGCAGTAACGGTTGAAGTTACCTTGCGAATCAAATCCCAATTCTTCAATGATATCTTTTATACATACTCCTGGTTCCGTCATTTTTTCCAATATTCTTTGGTTCTTTTGTTTCAGCATCCACTGTTTAGCTGTCATACCAAACACTTCATTGAATTTGGTAAAAAAACAGCTTCTTCCCATATTCGATAGTGAGATAAGCTGCTCTATATTATCTACTTTGGTATGATTGTGCATGACAAAATCTTTAAAATCCACTTCTTTTCCGATAATGGGGTGGAATAATACTGCAATCTCCTGTTTTTCATAAAACCCTCGTAAAAGAAAGAAAAACTCTCGTTGCATCAGCCCGTGTAAGTGTGCGCAACTCATTCCGTTTTTGATGCAGTGAGTTAATACTTCAAGAAATAGTGTTAATGGATAGCGTATTTTAATTGGTGAAAAGTCATATTCAATGTTGTTGCATACATTTGATAAAGACTGTAATATGAGCTTGTCACAGTTCTCTGCAGGTATATCGAAAAACATGGAGAGTAGGCTTGAATCGGTTCCCGCAAATCCTTTTAGTCGGGAAGAACGAGGGATGAGTATCATTTCTCCAGCATGAAACAACTTGTTATGAAACTGGTTGCAACTTATGGTGAAATCGCCTTTCAGGAAGAACAGGAGATAATTTTTTGTTGTATTATCTTCTTCAAATGCTGCATTCTTAGCGAATTCAAGATATTTAAATCCAGTTTCAATCGTTGTCATGTAGTTTTGACATGACCGATGTTCTTCAATATACAGAAGTTCGCTTTTTATATGTTTTGTTTCCATAGCAATAACTGTTTTGATTGTTTGGTCTGTTGCTTATCTGTTTGTTTCACAATTGTTTCAGTATCTATTAGTTTAATGAATTATATATCAAAATGATATTATTTATTTTGTTTGCTATGATTCATTGTATTATGATGTTGAAACATTTTATTATTAGTTTTTGTAATATAATTCTTTGATAATTAGATGTTTACTGTTTATGTGTAATTATGCATCTCTATTACGGAATAGAGATGCATAAGAAATAGTTTGAAAAAACTGTATATAATGAATGATTGTATAAGAAATAAAGCCGGCATACTTATTGGTCTATTTACTTTGCTAGGATGTTTTGCGGTTAGAGCACAAGATATAGCAGTAAAAACGAATTTACTTTATGGCGGGTTGTTACAAACACCAAACATAGGGGTGGAATGGGGAATATCTCCCAAACTGACTGTTGATTTGTGGGGAGCCTACAATCCTTTTCCTTTGGGTAAGAATGGTTATGGTTCCAACAATAGAAAAATGAAGCATTGGTTGATACAATCAGAGCTTCGCTATTGGCTTTGTGAACGGTTCAATGGACATTTCTTTGGCGGACATTTGTTTTATGGACAATATAATGTCAGTAATATTCGATATTGGGGACTAGGTGACTTTAGAAGACAGGGAAATCTTGCCGGATTCGGATTCAGTTATGGGTATCAGTGGATTCTTTCACCACATTGGAGTATAGAAGGGACATTAGGGGTCGGCTATGCACACCTGCATTATAGTAAATACCCGTGTAAGGAATGCGGTGAGCGTTTAAGTGTAAACAACCGTAATTATTTAGGGCCTACACGTGCCGCTGTATCTATCATATACTTACTTAAATAATGTGCCAAATGAATAGTTTTCAGATTATAATACTTTCCTTTTTTATGAGTATAACGTTCATGTCAGTTTCCGCTCAAAATAATGATTCGATCAAGATCAATAATTTTTCTATAGAGAAGAATGCTCAAGGGGATTCTGTGAGTTTGAGATTTCATTTGATGATTGCTCCCGGCATTACAAAAGCAAATGATGAGTTGTTGCTTACACCTATATTGATAGATATAAAGGGAAATCAGTCTTTTGCTTTCCCTGCCATACGCGTAAATGGCAAAATACGGGAGAAAATAGTTCGAAGACAAAAAGTGCTTCACTCATCAAAAGCAGAGAAAGACTTAATATATACAGTATCCAATCGGCAATGGAATACAATAACATGTTCAACTCCGATGTTAGCCAATCAACTTTGGATATGGCAGGCAAAGTTAGTGTTACAGCGGCAACTTAGAAATTGCTGTATGAAAAAGGAGTTGGATATGGTGGAATTGTTTACGTGGAACCGGACGGATGGATATTCTATTGTTAAGCCGGAAATAAAGAATAAGGTGAAAATACCGGAAATGTTACCGCATAAATGTGCTACGGAAGTACTGGCTGAAACAGAGAAATTTGTAGAACCCATAGATAACTATTCAGTGGGCAAAAGGATTCTGGCAGGCGAGCAGGAAGGAGCACAGATTGTTTATTTCAAGCTTGCAAAGGCAGAGATAGATAGCAATTATCTGGATAATGAGAGAGTGTTGGAACATATTATTGATGTAATTCGCCGTATTAGTGAAGATCCCGAAGTAGAGATAGCTCGCGTAGTGCTATTGGGGCTTTCCTCACCCGAGGGGGCTTTTGAATTCAACAAACGATTGTCTGGAAAACGAGCTGAAGCGCTGAAGCAATATATAGCCGACCGGATTGCTTTGGCGGATAGTTGCTTTGCACTTGTGAATGGTGATGAGGGCTGGGAAGAACTACGTTATAAAGTGGAACATTCTGGTATGGAATACCGTAAGGAAGTATTGAATATTATTGATTCAGTTCCGATAATGAAAGGGCGTGAGGGACAGTTGCAACGTTTGAAAAGAGGAGTGCCCTATCGTTATTTGGAAGAACACTTCTTTCCGCAACTGCGTCGAGCAGGATACATCAAGGTGTATTACCGGATGAAGAATGGAACCGTATAAATCTCAATATATAATAATTTATTTTTTAATCATAAAACGAAAAATGAGAAAGAATTATTTTCTAATCGGAGTATTTGCGCTGGCAACAATAACGTTTGCTGCTTGTAGCAGTGAGGGCAAGCTAGGCGAAGAAAGAAGCGATGACAATGGTAATACCGAAGTCATAGAGGGAGAACCTACTTGGGCGAAGTTTACATTTAAACTGGGCAAAGATAGTGTTGTAGCACGTACAACGGGTGACACACATGAAGGTACTACTACAGAAAAAAACATCAAAAATCTGCGGGCTTATATCTTCAATGAATCCGGTAGCTTTGAAGCAAAGACGGATAATGCTACTGTAGATGAACATGGCACGGAGCACACTGCTGTATTGAAACTAACTTCCGGTAAAAAGAAAGTGTATGTAGTAGCTAATATGCAGGACGACTGGATTACGTCTACCACTACAACTACTCAATTTGAAGCTGTTACTTTGACACATTGTACGAAAGCAGGACGTATTGCCCATACCAAAGGTGTAGAAACGGCAGTTGCTGTATCGCGTGTCGGTAATTTTGATAAAATATCCGGTAATGGGAATGCGGCGACCAATGGTTTCCTGATGGCAAACGTATTGAAGGCAACCGAATACACATTATATCCCGGGATTTCTGCTGAGGATTGCTCGAAACCGGCGTATGATAGTTCGGCGGAAATGAAGAAAAACAATCATTTGGAGGTGTTCATATCCCGTGCTGCTGCTAAGTTGCAGGCTACTTATGCAAATGCGGATGCTTTGATATTGAAAGATAGTGAAAGTAATACATTAGGCAAATTACTTACTCCGACTTTTACGGTTCGTAATCTTCCGGTTCAGAGCTATATATTTCTGCATAATCATGTTGATGGTTTCCTTACACCGTTTTATACAATGACTAATACTAGCTCTACATTTGCAGATTTCGCTAAATATTATGACGAGGTGAATGAGCCTAATTTGGATTTGAAAGCAAGTGCTGACGGGGAAGCTATAGAGTCTATATATTTGCCGGAGAACTCCAATCAGACACCGGTAAGGGGAAATACTACTTATGTGTTGGTGAAAGGTGTATTTGCTCCGGCGGCTAATGTGATGATTAATGCTGTTGAAGTGAAAAATGATGGTAGCAATCTTAGTATCGAAAATAAATTAGACGGAACTGATTATACTACAGGAGGAAAAGATGTACCGCCATATTTTATTGTCCCGGAATGGGAAAATCAGATTTATACGGCTCCTGCAGACTTTAGTGGAAACTTGGCAAACTATGGCTTGGGCATGATTTTAAAGACTTATTTGAATAAAGCCGGAAAACAGAAATGGTTAAATGCAGTAGACGAGGGAAGTGCTGTAGACGAAGGTGATATAGAAAATTCTGTAAGTGTATATTATGGAAGCTCATTCTCTACTTCTGAAGGTATTTATTCAGTTGTTACCATCAAGAAATATTCGCATCCCAAGAATGCACTACCGGGCTATAAGGAAAGTATTGAAGGAACAATACGTATTTTCCAGTACACCGGAGGTACCTGTTACTATCGTGTGAATGTTGAAGATAATATGGATGGAAAGACGGAAGCCAACAATCTGTTCTATTCGGTAATGCGCAACCGTTTTTACAATGTAAATATCTCAAAAATTACTTCAATCGGTTATCCTGATGATGAAGATGTTACCGTGGACCCGACAGATCCCATCAACCAGAAAACGTACATGCAGGCACATATCACAGTGGAACCATGGACGAAAGTTGAACAGGATGCAGAACTGGGAATGTAATTGCTATTAGTTTGCCGGTTCATTAAAAATAGATTTTAACGGATTCTTTTGCCGGGGCATTTTCCCCGGTAAAAGAATCTAAAATCCCTCTCAATAACAATTTAACATGTATAGTACATTTTACCGGAAAAGAAGGATGGTGGCATATATATCAATGCTATTATGGCTTATTACAGGATGCGTTAATGAAGATTTTTCCGATTGTCCGCAGGGAAGTTTCCAGGTGGCTTTCGAATATGTTCATCACACGGACAATACTTGTCCCGATCGCTTCAACATTGACGTACAGCAAATAGACTTGTATGTATTTGATGCAGCCGGATGTTTTCTGAAATGTATAACTCGTAAAGGAACGCCTTTCCCGAAAGATTTTCGGGTTGACCCGGAACTTTCTGCCGGTAGCTATACGTTGGTGGCATGGGGAAACTTGACTGATGAAGTGACTTTACAACCGGTCTTTATTGCCGGACAAACTACGCTTGAGCAAGCGTTATTATCACTCAACGCAACAGAAGAACGTAGCGTGAACTATAGACTGACTCCTGTTTTTCATGCTATGAAACAAGTAGAAGTAAACGATGTGAAGGAACACACTGAAGTTCTTTCACTTATAAAGAATGAGAATCATTTGCATCTGAATGTGAAGTGGTTTGAAAAAAGCGGAATACCATGTATTCACCGCTGTGCGGATGGTGTGCGTGTCCGTGTGGTTGACCCTAAAGGGGCGACTTATAAATTTGATAATTCTGTAGTTGCTTCGGGCAATGAATTGACATATTATCCATATCAGGGCACAAATAATGATGCATGGAATCAATTTGCAGGTGTTTTTTCTTTGATGCGTTTGGTGGAAGGGGAAAAATTGACGCTACTGATAGAACGTTTAATGCAGGACGGCACAATCAAAGAACTCTACCGTTCTGGTTTAGTCGAACTCATCCGGATGCATCCATATACCCGTGTACAGTCGGAACTTGACCGGCAGGATGTGTATGAAGTAGAAATATCGCTTATAGATGATCTGGACGGTGACACGGATACTTATATGCAAACGGCTGTTACCGTATCAGGGTGGACAATCATATTGCAGGATACGGAAATGTGATACTTTATAATTGAATGAGAGAATGAGACTGAAATTAGTTTATATATATAGCTTCGTTGTGACATTATTATATCTACTCACTGCTTGTACTGACGGAACAGAAGCATCTTCCGATAGTAATGGTCAGGGAGAAGGGAAGGAAATCCCTGTCAGTATCATGCCTAAGCTTGTTGCAGGGGATGAAAATGAGGTATCACAATTGCGTGTTATCATTTTCTCGACACGCACTTCCAATCCTTACGGGCCTAAAGTTTTAGTCAGCAATCAATTGATAGATATAAATGAAGATTATGTTGCCATTACCTATATAGGATACAATGATATTTATGTGATAGGAAATGAACCAGTAGATCTTTCGGGAATAAACAGCCCTGAAGAATTGAAAAGTATTCAGATGAATTCGGAAAGTAACTTGAATGCTTCAAGATTTGTGTTTTTCCGGCAGTTGCTTAATGTGAATGTGCGAAGTAAAAATGAGATATATACAGAGGGGGTGTCTGTGCCTGTATCTAAACTGGAGATAAAGTTGCAACGTGTGATTGCCAAACTAAGTGTTAAGTTCGACCTAAGTACGGAGATTTGTGAAAACGGAAATCCCACGGGCGAATATGTCAACTTTGAATCTATGGAGCTGCTTCGTATACCGAAATATAGTTATTTGGTTGCCGGTAAGTACAAGATAGAAGAAGGTTTTCTAGATAACCGTATGTTTTCATTGAGAAATAGCAGCACGGAACAAAATCATTTCACATGGTCGTCCGGTGAAATCTATTTGCCGGAATATTTACCGACAGATAAAGATTATAGAATGGTATTGCGTATTAAAGGAACCTCTAGAGGAATTACCCGGGTATATACTCTACCGATTGGTGACGCTCTGAATTCTATTGATTCACATTCTACAGAATGGAATATAACCCGCAACAGACATTACAGTTTGAATGTTAAAGCAATAACCGGTTAT
>USSR01000343.1 GCA_900557355.1 uncultured Bacteroides sp. | reverse complement strand
TGAGCCCCGATCTGAATGGAAACGGAGAGATTGAACCCGAAGAATGGATTAAGGCATGTCCGTGTTTCGAGGTGAAAGCCGAGTGGGATGGTTAGATAAAATCACCTTCGCTACAACTATCTGTGGCGAAGGTGATTTCGTTAAAAAGGGAAGTTTTGACACATTCTCTTTTTGATTTAGTTATTGCTTTTTGGTATTTTACTTGGCAAATTCTTTATATATTTTCAGCAGCGATTCTGCCGTATTCCGCCATGAAAACAACTGGCTACGTTGTATGCCATATTCCACTTGTTGCTGATAGAGTGTCTGGTCATTTTCCAGTTGCAGTATTTTTTTTGTAATATCATTGGAGTTGAACGGATCTGCCAGTAAAGCTCCCTCGCCTGCAATTTCGGGCATGGCTGATGTGTTTCCCGCAATGATGGGCGTTCCGCAAGCCATTGCCTCCAGCATCGGGATGCCGAAACTCTCGCGAAGCGATGGATAAAGGAATGCGAATGCACCGCAATAGAGTGCTACAAGGTCGGTATTCGCAATGTATCCCGGAGCGTGGATATAACTCTTGATTTCTGTAATATTTTCTTCTTCCAATATCCGGTCGATAACATCTTCCTTGAGGTCGGCAATGAGCAATGGCAGCTTTTGGGTGGATTGTTTCAGATAGTCGCTATATGCTTTCAGCACTCTGGGAGTGTTCTTCTTAGGGTCGGTGTTTCCCAGAAAAAATAGATAATTGTCTGCATCAATATATTTTCGGGTGATCTCCGGAGCTTTGGGTTGTACATGAAAATGACTATTGAAACCGTTGTACACGGCTACTAATTGTTCTTTCGGCAGATGCAGCACGTCAAGGATTCGTTCACGCTCAAATTGCGAGACTGTAATAATTTTCTCGCAGTTGGCCAATACGCGTGGTACTACCATCCGGCGGTAAAACCATCCCATTTCCTGATACCAGGTGAAGCTGGAAGAATGACGCTTTTCTAAATAAATAATGTCGTGTAGTGTTAGTATTAATGGTACGGGACATTGCAATGGGGCAGTATTGCTTGTGCAGTGCAATAAATCGGGCATGATTTTTTTTACTGCGCGTGGAAGAGCCACTTGTTCCCAAAGGGGGTAAGTGGGGCATTTTAGTTCGATAATATGCACATTTTCCGATTCTTCCAAGCATCTGTCTTCACCAGGAGTAACGAAGATGAAATATTCGTTCTCATGGTCTATTTTTTGCAATTCCCGGATACTTTCAAGAGCAACGAAATCCATTCCGTGTTTATTAGTGCGGAAAATTCGTTGGGCTTCAATAGCGATTTTCATTGTTGTTTTCTTGTTATGTTTGATTTCTATTTATGGTGTTCACCATGCTCCGTATGGATAAACTTTTTATTGGCTCCTTTCAATTTAAATAAGTTACCAATCATAGTAACAGCCAGCATAGGCATTTTGGTGATTGCTTTCCCTACCTGTTTGGTAAATAGTCTGCCGCCCGGTACGGGTAGCGTCATGGCCGCTACTTGTGCAGCCGACAATATCCACCATTTGATGGCTATCATCCATTCGTTGCTGCCATTGCATAGGCTCAATATAAGGCCGATAACGGTAAAGACAAAGGTCAAGCCGAATACTCCTGCCAACTGAATCAATCGTGGCGGAAGCATCCATTGGCATATCTTGTCGCAGTAATCGAAATTTCCTTGTATGAATGCTTTAGGCAAGTGAGGCAGCGAAGCGCGGAGTGCACCGAATTGTGCTGCTATCCAGCGTTTGCGCTGGTTACTGATAGCCTCTTTCTTTTGTGTTTTCTCGTCAAACACAAGCAGGTCGGGCAGATAAACGGTATAGATGCGCTGTTGCAGGAGCATGGCTTCCAATTCTTTGTCTTCACCTGCTGTCTGGAGATATTTCACATTCTGATGAAACCATTCTGCTTCGAATGCCATTCCCGAACCGGATAGTCCGGCAGAAAGTCCTATAGCGTTATGTCCGCTGCGGAAGAATCCATTGTTTATTTCTTCGCTGGCGCTGTCGAGTACGGAAATGTCTGTGTTCAGATTCTTTCCTGTACGGTGTGCCTGTACGGATTTTATGCCGCTGTCAAAAACACGGTTGATGGTAGACAGGAAATCGGGCGTGGTCATGTTGTCGGCATCCATGATGACTACAATGTCGAATGCATTTGTATCAATGGAATCCATGGCCATTGCCAGTGCTTTGGCTTTCGAACTTTCCTTATAATTTGCCGTTAACAGACGGATGGGAAGGGCTTGCAGCGCTTCGTTTGTTTCCGGTCGCATCTGATCGGAAATGACTATGATCTCATAGAGTTCCTTCGGATAATCCTGTTCAAGAAAGCTCTGTATGGAAGCAACAATCACGCGGTCCTCCTTGTAGGCGGGAAAGAGCACGACGATGCGTCGTAGCGTACGGGCTTCGGGGTATTGGGGAGCCCGGTAAAACTTGGAGGCAATAGCGTATAGTAATAGGTAGCATACGCAAAATACCAGGGGAATGTAGAGAATCCAGTCAATAATGTTCATAGTATCTAGAGTTTTTTAAATGTGTTATTGTTAGTATCTGATGAAGACATGAATAGCCCTGTGCAGACTCCATAATAGGTGGCACAAAACAGGTCGAAACGGCCTTTGAAAGCGAATGACAGACTGTTTTTGCCGGCTGCAATGGTGCTCTGGTAAAGTACGGACATCAATCGTTCCATGCCTTTCATATTACGGCGGGCATAGAGCAGGCGATTTCGTGTCAGGAAATAGGTGCGTAGTTTGCTTAGTTGGCCGGTGCTTTGGCTTTCTTTATGAAAAACAGTGCAACGCGGTTCGTAGCCGGCACGGGTCATGCTTGTGCTCCAGTCGAGTTCTTCGTAATAAAGGAAGAAGATTTCCGGCATCATTCCGATTTTTTCGATCACTTCGCGTTTGATAATCATGGCTGCCCCGTGTAGATAGGGGGTAGGATGGGGGGTATCGTAACTTCCGTCATCGGGACAGTCGAAGCCCAGCATATTGTTGCGCAATGTTATCTTTGTCAGCGGGGTAAATCCTGCAAACTGTATGTGTTGCGGCCACGCCCCCGATTTCCGGACGACTTTCCAATCGTTCCACCAGGTAGGCGATTTCATCGGATTCGATATATGTATCGTTATTGATAAGGAAAATGTATTTGCCTTTTGCTGCACGGATGCCAATGTTGTTACCACCGGAAAAACCTCCGTTCTCATTGCTGCGGATACTGATAACCGTTGGGTATAATTCGTGTATTTTGGCTGCTTCATCTTCGCGTGAAGCATTGTCTACCACTATGATTTCATAACTCACAGACTTCAGCTTTTTGTGCAGTGATTCTATCAGTTCACAGGTGTCTTTGAACCCGTTGTAACAGATGGTAATAAATGATATGTCGGGACTACTGTTTGTCATTCTTGTTCGTTGGTTTCGTTATTAGATAGCTGCCGTTCTTTTTCTTCGCTTTCTTCTTTTTTTTCACTGATGCGCTTGTCGATATGTGGAGCTGCAAAACAGAGTGCAAAGCCTATGTATACGGGCAACTGGTTGGGATACTGCATAATGTCGTTGACATAAGTGGCGATAAAAAATCCGGCATCCATACAGAGCCACGCTGCGATAAGTCCACGCAGGCCTTTGTTGCGTACTTTAAACATGAGTATCCAGGAGCACCAGGCAAAGAGAATGCCGTGTATGGAAAGGTAGAGTATCAGTCCCACAATTCCCGTTTCCACCCATACGCTGACTAGCCATGAGTCGGGAGGGTAGGGCATTTGCTCTCGTGAATCGAAGTTACCGGCTTTGGAGAGTCCAATGCCGTAGCCTAACGGTTTCTTTGCCATCAACTCTTTCATTCTTTGCCGGTTTTCGACACGCACCTGGTAGGAAGCGTCTTCGGACGGATGGAAAGAGGAGCGCATCTTGTGGATATATTGGTTCCCGCTTCCGATATTGGTATAACTGAAGAACACGAAAACGCTGATGGATATGAATATACCTGCCAATAACGCTTTCCAATTTTTGGCAATGACGGTTATCATTAACATTCCTCCCATGATGACTCCCATAGCTGCACGGGTTCCCGAAATACCCATTCCGTAAAGTCCCCCGACGGCGATGCAGAGGAAGTAAATGCGTAGCCATTTGGACTCCACAAAGAAGGCGGAGATGGCAAAGACTACAGCGGACATGGCGGCATGTACTCCGTAGTTTGCTGCGTCGGAGAAGCAGGAAAAATAGCGGATACCCGACCAGATGATATGTGTACGCCATCCGCCCAGCACGTGCAGGAAATAGAGGTCTTTGGAGCTGAAACCATAGTTTTTTTGCCAGTAACCTTTTATCGTAAAGACGAGGACGAATACCGACCAGATGATTAATAGCAGCTCGATGTCTTTTTTTGTGCGGACAACGAGCGGAACAACAAAGGCGCATATTAAAGGTATCAGCGCATAAGGTGTAAGGTTGATGTTCCATGCTGCCAGCACGTTGTTGGGATTAAGAATTTCGAGAAGATAGAAGCACAACCAGATTGTGAACATATAGGTCATGATGTTTTGACCTGCTTTCCAGTTGGTTTGTTCATCATTGTTAAGTTGTATCAAACAGATAGTAGTAAATGACAAGATAATGATCATAGAGAATAACCCTACCTTGATATTTACTAACATTCCTGCTGCAACCAACACAAATTGTAAAGCAAGCAGGATATGGAAAGTCACTATCTTATTATTCGTCATCGTCTTCTTCAGTCTCTTTCGCTTTTCTACTTAGATTGAATATGATTTTTTCTGTAAGTGACAATTGGCTGAAACGATAGCTGACTCTGCGTAATAAGGTATATGGCGGAAGTTGTCCGGTGAAATCTTCCACTGCCTCACGCTTGGCGTTGGTCAGGCACACACGGAACGGAACATCCGTTTTACCCATTTGTGTCGTGAGCTGTTCGCAAAGTTGTTTGTCGATGGTTTTCCATCCGCGGTCTGCCGGGCTGACCAAAATGTTGACATTAGCGTCGTGCAACAGTGCAGTCGGGATATTGCTTGACGACAATGGCGGATAGGCAACGATCAGTATGTCTTCTCCTTGCAGGGTATCGAAATCGGTAATGTTTTTTGCAAGCAGGTATTGAGTAGAATCTGTGTTAAAATCTTCTCCATACGTGATGAATCTCGTATTTAACATCCGGCTTTGCATATATCCGCAGATCAGATTTCCAACGATGTCTTCACCGGAGTTTTCGCTGGTACTGAACAGGTTGATGATAAATACTCCGGGGGATTTCCGCTTCGTCAGGAAGCGGAGTATGGAGTTGCTCAATTCTTTGATGGAAAGTTGGACGTAGGTTTTGGCTAGTCCGCCATAACGGGAAGAGGAGGGGCTGGGAACGGCTCCTATTACCTTAAATCCGGTCACTCGTTTGGTTCGGTTTGCATCACGCAACGTTCTGTCAAGAATCTCGATTAATAATAATAGAGCGATGATTATCAGAAAACTACCTATGCAGGCGGCAATGACAATCTGCTTGCGGTTGGTTGAATTGGATGCAATCGGATAGGTCGGTTCATTGAGCACTTTCAATGTAGCAGAAGTCATTTCCAGATTTTTCTTTCTCAACAGGGCTTCGTTGTAGCTCTGTAACACGGTCAGGTAACTGCGCTCCGTAAAGTTGATGGAGCGTTCTTTTTGTTTGATGGTGGTACCTACAGGGGCGAAAAAAACGTAGCGGTCGTTCAATTCCTGACGGGCATTTTGTACAATTAGTAGTTCGGCCTTAGCTTTTTCAAAAAACAGGGTTTGTTCCAGCCATTGGTCGATGATATTGGTCCGGCTGGCACCTTCTTTGGTGTATTTGTGACTTACGTAGGAAGTGGTTAAATCATTTAATTCTTGTTTAAGTTCGCTCAACCGTTTTTTGTCACCTGTCAGAGATCCGGTATCTTTTTGTTTGGAGTCGCTCATTGCTTCCACTTCCGAGATTTTGCTGGTGATATTGGATGCTTCTCTTAATTTGTCCACAAATTCCATATTCTTGAGCACTTGCTTGGCATTGCTGTCCATGTGCTTCTCCAGTTCTTCGAGCATTGACTTGGTACTGTTGTATGCAAAAAGTGCATCTTGTTCCCGCAGCTCGAATTCTTTACTGATGGCCGCGATTTCTTTGGTTTCGTCCAGATAGTTGATGATACGTTTTTCTACGTTGTACTTGGTCAGGTCGTCTTCCTCCGAGTTGAGTTTTTTGCCGATGCGTTTCAACTCTTCCTCAAAGTATTTGATGACTTTGTCTGTTTCTCCGTAGCGAATACGGCGGTATTCTTCCACAAATTCGTCCATCAGGATGCTTACCGTGTTGTAGGCTATGCCGGGATCGCCGGAAGTATAGCTGATGTCCAGCAAATCACTCGTGAGCCGGCGTTGCACTTTGATGTTTTTCAAAGCGTTGTAGCTATAGAAAGGGTGATTGTAGTAGAACATTTCATAGATGTAGTTACCTTTTTTCGGACGCATATATGCTTCCAGATTGGCAACTGTTTTATCTTCGCTCGATTTGTCGATCAGCTTTAATATTTCCGGTCCATGCGGACTGTTTTTTAAGTGGTTATAGGTGTAATTGTAGCTGGATGGGGTGACTCCGTCGTTGTCATTGTCCGGATTTCCCTGGATAAGTACACGGGCAAATAATCGCAGGAATACTCTTTTCAGGGTGCTCTCGGCTTGCATGATACTTATCAGGTTGTCCATCGAATTTTGTACTGTCGCCCAGTCTGTGCGTTTATCGCTTTCCAAGTTGTATCCCGAGGCTACTCCGGTATAAAGTGTTGCTTTCACGTCGTATCCACCTTGCATGTGACGCGTATAGTAGAAGACGAGTAACGTGAAGATAGCGGTCCCTACCAGTATTAGCCAACGGTGGCGAAAGAGGGTCCGTATGATAGAAATGATGAAGTTCATATCTTAGTTTTTTTATTTTCTTATGATGGGAGTACGTGAAATAACCTCAAGTATCATTAAGCTCTTTGTCAATTCAAACTTGCTATTCTCATATGCCTCACGTGCAGTTGACTGCCTTTCTTTATCTACGGCCAAGTCGGAAGATTCTATGGTTCCGTTGGCAAAATTCTTTTCAGAAATTTCATATTGCACATTAGCAAGTACCAAACTTTCACTTCTCATTTTAAGTACTCTTATCTGTGAGGTAGCCATCGCATACATCTCAATAATATTCTTCTTGATTTCGTCGTACTTCACTTCCCGTTCCAATTCTGCACTGCGTAATGTGAGCCTTTGCCGGCTGATTTTACCCTTGAGGTCGAATAGGTCGTCTAAGGGGATGCTTAGACCGGCACCTACTGTGTAGCCATTTTGTGCCTGGGTGGAGTAGGTGAGGTATGGGGCGAGTGCCACGTCCGTATAAGTGGACTCATTT
>USSR01000342.1 GCA_900557355.1 uncultured Bacteroides sp. | reverse complement strand
ATTTGAATATCATTTGCCATTTACCACTCTATATGTTGATTCAGGATTATTCTCTGTTGAATGAAGAGGAAAGCAAATATGCTGCAAATATAAATACTCACATTGATTTTCTGATTTATAATCGTGTGAGCAAACAACCGGTATTGGCTATTGAGACGGATGGTTATACATTCCATAAATCAGGAACGAGTCAGTCAGAACGTGATATTAAAAAGGATCGTATTTTAGAGTTGTACGGAATTCCGTTGGTGAGATTGTCTACTATTGGTAGTAATGAGAAGAAAATTATGGAGGATAAGCTAAACGAAATATTACATTTACAAACACAATAATGGAAGTTTAATAAGTATTCAATTGTATCTTTTATTATTCCAGTAAATAGTCCTCTTACAATAAAAATAATATATTATGAAATCTTGTATAATTCCACGCAATGACAGTCTATGTGCACTATGCCCAATAAGGGAAGCTGATAAAACTGGAAGTCATATGGTGTCCAATTTACTTACAGCAGTAACTTTCTCATTTGACGGAAAAACAAAACGTGATCGTGAAATAGTAGAACTCTATCATATAAACAATCCCGAAGACAATGCGATATATTATGGTAGCCAGGTTGCACCTGAAAAAATAGCAGAAGATTTGGGACATGAAATTACAGATGAAGAATTAGAGAAAAACACCAATCTCCTTTGTTACGACAACATCTTTTGCTATCAATGTGAAAATCGTTTCGGAGTATTAGAGACCACATATGGAGAATATTATAAAGGTTTGAAAAATGACATTAATCCACGTATAGCTTATTTATTCTGGTTATCTGTCTACTGGCGAATGGCAATTGGCTATATGGGGATATTCATGGATGGAGAAGACGAATTCGCCCTACGCGATATATTAAATAAAAATATACATTCGTATAATGAAATTATAAACTCGAAAGAAAAGCTAGGCGATTATGGATATGTTATTTTTAGAGTAAAAGATGGTATTATTAAAGGAGATTCAGGTATATTGGGGACTCGAACCCCACATTGTCCCTACGTAATATTAGTTGCAGATTACGTTGTTGCATTATTCAACAATTACAAAAAACTACATAGTAAAGTGCATATTTTTAATTGGGAAATATACAAAGAAGATATAAGTACGCCTGATAAACCTTTCGATTATATTGAAATATCTATTGAAGAGTTTTATGAATTCCGTGATAATATTATTGATAATGGATATAATGAAGGCTTAGGTGCAGAACGTGAAAAACTGGCCCGTAAGATTAGGAAATATGAACGATCGCAAGGAAAACCAGTAAACAAATACGAAGTAAAGAAACTTATGGACATGGCGCATTTAGTCGATAGTGAAAATGTACATCTCCGAGTACGCAAATTGTATCGTTTTGAAGCAGCCTATATGAAGATGATTGAAGCCCAAAAGAATGGGATATCATATGATTTCTTAAAAGATCGTCAGCTTATGCTCAACCAAGAAGACATCAACAATTATATTGTTGATTTGCAGAACCTACGTAAGCACAATCATTCAATAGACGGTTTTCTTTTCGCTAAAGAATTTCTAGAAGATGAAACTATAACCTCTTTTGAAGAAATTATAAATAAATATCGTCCAACCTAATTTAGAAAATCATTTCCCATATACTTCAAATAAGTAACCAGAAAGAGAGATTAAGTTTTAAATTACACAAGAGTAAAACGATAAAATCAATGTTTTACGACATAATTTGATAGAAAAGTAAGATATTAAAACTATCTTTTCTTTTTCTGCATTAAAAAAATTGTAACTTTGAGCTCTTTTATCCTTAATCTATTAGATTATGGATTAAAAATACGACAACATATGGTTACTCAAAGTGAACAAGTATTAGAAAGCGGATTAATAAAGACCTTAATGGAAATGAACTATGAATATATTTCCATCAAGGAAGAAGATAATCTGTACGCCAATTTTAAAAAGCAACTTGAGAAACACAATAAAAGAGAACTCTCCCTACACAAGAGAAAACATTTCACTAATAAAGAATTTGAAAAGATCTGTATTTATTTAGAAGGAGGTACACGTTTTGAGAAAGCTAAAAAGCTGCGTGACCTATACCCATTAGAAACAGAAGATGGGGAACGTATTTGGGTAGAATTCTTGAATAAAAATAAATGGTGCCAAAATGAATTTCAGGTATCCAATCAAATTACAGTAGAAGGGAGAAAAAAATGTCGCTACGATGTAACCATCTTAATAAATGGATTACCATTAGTTCAGATAGAATTAAAAAAACGAGGAGTTGAATTAAAAGAAGCATATAACCAAATTCAACGCTATCATAAAACCTCATTTCATGGATTATTTGATTATATACAATTATTCGTCATATCCAATGGTGTAAACACACGCTATTTTGCCAACAATCCTAATGGAGGCTACAAATTTACTTTTAATTGGACAGACGCCGAAAATATACCTTTTAACGATTTAAGTAAATTTGCTTATTTCTTTTTTGACCAATGCAACTTGGGTAAAATGATAAGCAAATATATTGTATTGCACGAAGGGGATAAATGTTTGATGGTACTCCGCCCCTATCAATTCTACGCAGTAGAACGTATATTAGAACGAGTACAGAACTCCAATAAAAACGGTTATATATGGCATACTACTGGAGCAGGAAAGACATTAACATCATTCAAAGCCGCCCAGTTAGTTTCAGAGCTTGATGGTATAGACAAAGTTATGTTTGTTGTAGACCGTCATGATTTAGACACACAGACACAATCAGAATACGAAGCATTTGAACCAGGTGCTGTTGATGGGACCGATAATACTTATGAACTAATCAAACGATTAAGTGGTAATTCTAAAATCATAATTACTACTATTCAAAAGTTGAATTGTGCTATTACCAAAGATTACTATAACAAGTATCTTCAAGAAGTACGCCATCAGAAAGTTGTGATGATTTTTGATGAATGTCATCGTAGTCATTTTGGTGATTGCCATAAAAATATTGTCAAATTCTTCAGTAATCTTCAAATTTTCGGATTCACTGGTACCCCTATATTTGTAGAAAATGCCAAACAAGAGCATACCACAAAAGAAGTATTTAGTGACTGCCTTCACCGCTATCTTATAAAAGATGCTATTGCTGATGAAAATGTGCTAGGTTTCTTAGTTGAATATTATAAAGGTAAAGATGAATCTGGGATTGATTATATGAATGAAGCTCGCATGAAAGAGATAGCCAGATTCATTCTTACAAATTTCAACAAGTCAACAGTTGATGGCGAATTCAATGCGCTGTTCGCAATCCAATCTGTCCCCATGCTATTACAATATTACAAAATATTTAAAGAACTCAATCCTAAAATTAAGATTGGGGCTGTATTTACATATGCAGCAAATAGCAGCCAAGATGACGAACAAACAGGAATGAACCAAGGCTATGCTAATGATAAAGTTACGGCAGATGAGCTACAAGTCATTATGAATGACTATAACAACACATTTGGTACATCTTTCACAACAGATAACTTTAGTGCCTATTATGATGACATAAATCTACGCATGAAGAAAAAAAAGAAGGATATGGAACCTTTGGACCTGCTTCTTGTTGTAGGTATGTTTCTTACTGGCTTTGACGCTAAAAAGCTAAATACACTTTATGTTGATAAGAACTTAGAATATCATGGATTGCTACAAGCCTTTAGCCGAACCAACCGTGTATTAAATGAAAAGAAACGTTTCGGAAAAATTGTATGTTTCCGTGATTTAAAAAACAATGTAGATGCTGCCATAAAATTATTTAGCAACAATAATCCCGCAGACACAATTCTACGTGAGCCCTTTCCTGTTGTAAAAGAAAAGTTTAATGAGTTATCTTTGAAATTTAAAGAAAAATATCCTGATGTACAAAGTATTGACAAATTACAAAGTGAATATGAAAAAAGAGACTTTGTATTAGCTTTCCGTGAAATTATAAAAAAGCGGGCAGAAATGCAAATCTATGAAGACTTCGAATCTGACGACAAAGAATTCATCTTATCAGAACAAGAGTTCATGGATTTTCGAAGTAAATATTTGGATATTACCACCGGGGTAATTAACCCCAATCCTGATGACAAGAAAAATACAGGAGATACAGATGTGCCTCCTTATGGCAAAGATGAAAGAACTCTAGACGATATTGATTTCTGTCTGGAACTCCTTCATAGTGACGTGATAAATGTAGCATATATCCTAACACTAATCAATGACTTAGATCCTTCGAGCAATGATTATCAAGAAAGACGTCAGCAGATTTTAGATACCATGATAAAAGATGCTGTTATGCGTAACAAAGCCAAACTTATAGATGGATTTATTCGTCAAAACGTGGATAATGACAAAGATGGATTTAGCAAATCTAAATCTGATGGTTCAATTGACTTAGAAAGTAGACTGACGAATTATGTTAGTCAACAACGTTATAAAGCTATTCAAGAGTTGGCAGAAGAAGAAGGAATTGATGAAGAAGCCCTCATTAAGTTTCTAAATGAATACGATTTTTTACAGAAAGAAAAGCCCGAAATCCTCCAGGAGGCCGTCAAAAAGAAAAGAATCGGACTAAAAGAACGCCGTACACTACTCAAAAGGATAATGGACAAACTACATTCGATAATAGAATTATTTAACTGGGAATAAAATTACATTAAATATATGAGCGAAGAACTACAACAAAAATTGCGCAGTCAATTATGGACTGTCGCCAATACTTTAAGAGGAAATATGTCTGCTAGTGATTTTATGTATTTCACTTTAGGCTTTATTTTCTACAAATATCTATCCGAAAAAATAGAACTTTATGCCAACGAAATATTAGAAGAAGATCATATTACTTTCAAAGAGGTATGGAATGGCAAGGATGAGGAATTAAAACAGGATGTAAAAGAAGAATGTATTCAAAATCTAGGTTATTTTATAGAACCGGAATATCTTTACTCCACCATCATAGAGCTAATCAGCAAGAAAGAAAATATCTTGCCGTCTTTAGAACGTTCACTCAAAAAAATAGAAGATTCTACAATAGGACAGGATAGTGAGGATGATTTTGGTGGTTTATTTTCTGATCTGGATTTAGCTTCTCCCAAACTAGGAAAGACTGCTGACGACAAGAATAAGTTAATTAGTGATGTATTGATTGCACTAAATGGTATCGACTTTGGATTACAAGAAGCCGGAGATATAGATATTCTAGGGGATGCTTACGAGTACATGATAAGTCAATTCGCTGCCGGAGCAGGAAAAAAAGCGGGAGAGTTTTATACTCCACAAGAAGTTAGTCAGATTTTAGCTGAAATTGTAATAACAGGCAAAGTACGATTAAAAGATGTGTTCGACCCGACATGCGGTAGCGGTTCCCTACTTCTTCGTACAGCTAAAAGTGGTAAAGCCGATTCTATTTTTGGTCAAGAAAAGAATCCTACAACGTTCAATCTTTGTAGAATGAATATGCTTCTTCATGGTGTAAAATACAATGACTTTGACATCCAAAATGGAGATACATTAGAAGCTGACGCTTTTGGAGACAGACAATTTGACGCCGTAGTTGCCAATCCTCCTTTTTCTGCAGACTGGACTGCAGCAGATAAATTCAATAACGACGACCGTTTTAGTAAGGCTGGAGTATTAGCTCCGAGATCTAAAGCAGATTATGCTTTTATCCTTCACATGATTTACCATCTCAATGATGGAGGAACAATGGCTTGTGTAGCACCACACGGAGTATTATTTCGTGGAGCTGCAGAAGGAAAAATCCGCCAATTCTTAATTGAAAAGAAAAATTATATTGATGCTATTATTGGACTGCCTGCCAATATTTTCTATGGAACCAGTATTCCCACTTGTATCTTAGTAATAAAAAAATGCCGCAAAGAAGATGACAATATCCTCTTTATAGATGCAAGTAAGGAATTTGAAAAAGTAAAGACACAGAATAAGTTACGTCCTGAACATATTCAAAAAATTATCGATACATATCGTGAAAGAAAAGAAATAGAAAAATATAGTCATTGTGCTACTTTACAAGAAATTAAAGAGAATGATTATAATTTGAATATACCTCGCTATGTAGATACTTTTGAAGAGGAAGAAGAAATAGACATCCATGCGGTCATGGCCGAAATTAAAGAATTAGAGGCAAAACGAGCAGAACTAGATAAACAGATAGATGGTTATTTGAAAGAGCTAGGCTTAATCCAATAATATTTTGTTTGTAACAAATCCTCAATGTTATTTTCTAGAAAAATAAAATGATTATGGCAAATAATAACAATAAAGATAAATGTAATGTTCCCCATTTGAGATTCCCGGAGTTTAGTGAAGAGTGGGAAATATGTAAAGTGTCCGAGCTATTGGACTTCTATTCAACCAATTCTTTAAGCTGGGAGCAACTTGAATATGGAACGAAAGCCATAATGAACTTACATTA
Source organism: uncultured Bacteroides sp. (assembly GCA_900557355.1). Taxonomy (GTDB): domain Bacteria; phylum Bacteroidota; class Bacteroidia; order Bacteroidales; family Bacteroidaceae; genus Bacteroides. The sequence goes on along the minus strand of USSR01000342.1, from coordinate 983 downwards.
TGGACTAATTCATGTTGGGCTTCCTACTATGGTTGATTTGACAAGAGATAATTTACCCAATATCAAAGAGGACAATATGCCCAAGAACTTTGAATTGTGTAAAGAGGGTGATGTGGCTTTTGCAGATGCCTCGGAAGATACGAATGAAGTAGCCAAGCCTATTGAGTTCTTTGACCTTGCAGGAAAAAACATTGTATGTGGATTGCATACAATTCATGGACGTGACAATAAAAATAAAACTGTTATCGGCTTCAAAGGATATGCTTTTTCGTCATCTGCATTTCATAATCAGATTAGACGAATAGCACAAGGAACAAAAATCTATTCCATCAGCACAAAGAATTTTTCCGAGTGCTTTATTGGCATTCCGTCCAAAGTAGAGCAAACGAAAATAGCCACGCTCTTGCGACTTATAGATGAGCGCATCGCTACCCAAAACAAAATCATTGAGGATTTGAAAAAACTAAAGTCTGCGATTATTGATTATGCGATAAACTCCCTTGACACTGATTTTGCTAAGTTCGGTTCTTTGTATGAAACTGCTGGTGAGGGTGGAACTCCAACAACTTCAAATGCCAGTTTCTACGATAATGGTAAGATACCATTTGTTAAGATAGATGATTTAAAACAGAAATATTTGACTGAAAATAAAGACTTTATTACAGAACTTGGATTGCAAAAATCATCAGCTTGGCTTGTGCCTACACGTTCCATTCTATTTTCAAATGGTGCTACCATTGGGGAAATTACAATAACGACATATCCAGTTTGTACAAAACAAGGGATATTGGGTATTGTACCAAAGTCCAATATAGATGTTGAATTCTTATATTATTTCATGTCGTCAACTTATTTCAAAAAAGCAATTAGTCGCATTGTTACAGAGGGTACTATGAAGACTGCCTATTTGAAAGATATAGCCAATATACTTTGCCCGATACCAACAAAAGAGAAACAACAGGGAATAGCCAAAATGCCATGCG
>USSR01000341.1 GCA_900557355.1 uncultured Bacteroides sp. | reverse complement strand
ACAATGAAGAAGAACTGGATGTGCTGGTTGAGAAAGCTTTCTCCTTCTCCCCGCAGGTGCTTGTGGAAAAATCCTTGCGTGGATGGAAAGAAGTGGAGTATGAGGTGGTGCGCGACCGTTTTGACAACTGTATCACCGTCTGTAACATGGAGAACTTCGACCCGTTGGGCATCCATACGGGAGAGTCCATCGTTATCGCTCCGTCTCAGACGCTCAGTAACTCCGATTATCATAAGCTGCGCGAACTTGCTATCCGTATCATTCGCCACATCGGTATTGTAGGAGAATGTAATGTACAGTATGCATACGATCCTGAAAGTGAAGATTATAGAGTGATTGAGGTGAATGCCCGCTTGAGCCGTTCTTCCGCTCTGGCTTCTAAAGCTACGGGTTATCCGCTTGCTTTCGTTGCTGCAAAACTCGGCCTTGGATACGGATTATTCGACCTGAAGAATTCTGTGACAAAAACCACAAGTGCTTTCTTTGAACCTGCATTGGATTATGTGGTCTGCAAAATACCCCGTTGGGACTTGGGTAAGTTCCATGGTGTAGACAAGGAACTGGGTTCCAGCATGAAGTCAGTTGGCGAAGTGATGGCTATCGGCCGTACTTTTGAAGAAGCCATTCAGAAAGGTCTGCGTATGATAGGACAGGGGATGCATGGTTTCGTGGAAAATAAGGAACTTGTTATCTCTGATATAGACAAGGCGCTCCGTGAACCGACGGATAAGCGTATCTTTGTCATATCCAAAGCTTTCCGTGCCGGATATACCGTTGATCAGGTGCACGAACTGACAAAGATCGATAAGTGGTTCCTGGAGAAGCTGATGAACATCATGAACACCAGCAAAGAGTTGGAGCAGTGGAGCAAGAACCACAAACAGATAGCCGATCTGCCTTTTGAATTGCTGAAAAAAGCCAAGGTACAAGGTTTTTCCGATTTCCAGATAGCCCGCGCCATCGGTTATGAAGGGGACATGGAAGACGGTATCCTCTATGTGCGCAATCATCGTAAGAGTGTCGGCATAGTTCCTGTAGTGAAGCAGATAGATACTCTTGCTGCCGAATATCCTGCACAGACTAATTATCTGTATCTGACGTACAGTGGCATTGCTAATGATGTTCATTACCTCGGTGATCGTAAATCCATCGTTGTACTCGGTTCCGGTGCGTATCGTATCGGGTCTTCCGTAGAGTTTGACTGGTGCGGTGTGCAGGCACTGAATACCATCCGTAAGGAGGGGTATCGCAGCGTTATGATCAACTATAATCCCGAAACCGTATCTACGGACTACGATATGTGCGACCGCCTCTACTTCGATGAACTTACCTTCGAACGGGTAATGGATATCCTTGAACTGGAAAATCCGCACGGGGTGATTGTTTCTACCGGTGGTCAGATACCGAATAACCTTGCCCTTCGACTTGATGCGCAGAAGGTACCTATCCTCGGTACTTCCGCCAAAAGCATTGACAATGCTGAAGACCGTGAGAAGTTCTCCGCCATGCTGGATCGTATCGGTGTAGACCAGCCTCGCTGGCGTGAGCTTACGAGCATGGACGACATCAACGAGTTTGTGGAAGAAGTAGGTTTCCCGGTACTTGTGCGTCCGTCATATGTGCTTTCAGGTGCTGCAATGAACGTTTGTTCCAATCAGGAAGAATTGGAACGCTTCCTGCAACTTGCGGCCAATGTATCGAAGAAGCATCCGGTGGTTGTCAGCCAGTTCATCGAACATGCCAAGGAGGTGGAGATGGATGCGGTGGCACAGAACGGAGAAATTGTGGCATACGCTATCTCTGAACATATTGAGTTTGCCGGGGTACATTCGGGCGATGCTACGATTCAATTTCCGCCTCAGAAGCTTTATGTGGAGACGGTACGCCGCATTAAGCGTATCAGTCGTGAGATTGCACGCGAACTGAATATTTCCGGTCCGTTCAATATCCAGTATCTGGCTCGTGAGAATGACATTAAGGTGATTGAATGTAACCTGCGTGCATCCCGTAGTTTCCCGTTCGTCAGCAAGGTGCTGAAGATAAATCTTATCGAATTGGCTACGAAGGTGATGTTGGGGCTTCCGGTAGAAAAGCCGAATAAGAATCTCTTTGAGTTGGATTATGTAGGCATTAAGGCAAGCCAGTTCTCTTTCAATCGTTTACAAAAGGCCGACCCGGTGTTGGGGGTGGATATGGCATCTACAGGTGAGGTCGGTTGTATCGGAAGTGATACATCTTGTGCTGTGCTGAAGGCTATGCTTTCTGTAGGCTACCGCATACCGAAGAAGAATATCCTGCTTTCTACCGGTACACCGAAACAGAAGGTGGAAATGCTTTCCGCTGCCCGTCTGCTTCAGCAAAAAGGGTATAAGCTCTTTGCAACGGGAGGTACCAGTAAGTTCCTTACGGAAAACGGGGTGGAGAATACGCAGGTGTATTGGCCCAGTGAGACCAACCAACAGCCGCAAGCGTTGGATATGCTGCACAAAAAGGAGATCGACATGGTGGTGAATATTCCGAAGAACCTTACTGCAGGTGAGTTGAGCAACGGATATAAGATTCGTCGTGCCGCTATCGACCTGAATGTTCCACTGATTACAAATGCCCGCCTGGCAAGTGCTTTCATCAATGCTTTCTGTACGATGACGCTGGATGATCTGGCAATTAAATCGTGGGCGGAGTATAAATAATCTCTGTATAACAAAGTGATAGCGCCCCGTTACATTGCGAAGATGTGACGGGGCTTTTGTTTTTATATGCTGCAAAACATATTCCTATTTCTTGCTGATTCAGAATAAATAATCTTTCTTTGTACCAGCACAGTTCAGCACAGTTGGCTGCGTCATTCTTACTTTGATTAAACCTGTTATACGCAATATGAAAACAATTTTCGGGCAACAAACGACGAAGGTGAAACAACTGGCCGATTTGATCAGTCAGGACATTTCCATGGGACGTTACAAGACGGATACCGCCCTGCCTTCCATCAATCAGCTGAGCCACGATTATAAAGTTTCCCGCGATACGGTTTTTAAAGCTTTTATTGATCTGAAAGAGCGGGGGATTATCGACTCTACTCCTGGTAAAGGTTACTATGTGGTGAACCGTCAGAAAAATATCCTGTTGCTGCTCGATGAATATTCACCTTTTAAAGATACGCTGTATAACAGTATCATCCGCCGTCTTTCCACGCGTTATAAGGTAGACCTGTGGTTTCATCAGTATAACGAAGCATTGTTCAATGCTATTCTTCGCGATTCCATTGGCCGTTATAATAAGTACGTGGTAATGAACTTCGATAACGAAAAAATTTCTCCTTATCTCTATAAGATAGACTCTTCCCGCCTGTTGCTGCTTGATTTCGGGCAGTTTGATAAGCGGGAGTATTCATACATCTGTCAGGATTTCGGTGAGGCCTTTTACGCTGCTATGACTCAATTGGCAGATAGGTTGCAGAACTATCGCAAGCTTATCCTGTTTCTGGCACGGGAAAGTAAGCATCCCAAGGAGACGTGCGATTATTTCAGGAAATATTGTGCAGATCATCAATTGGAATGTGAGGTAATAGAGACATTGGACGACAGGGAAGTGCATTCCGGTGAAGCCTATATTGCCATCCGCCAAGTGGATGTGGTAGAGATTGTGAAGAAGAGCCGTGCGGCAGGTTTGACGTGTGGCGTTGATTTCGGCTTGATAGCCTATAATGATACGCCGGCTTATGAAGTGATTGATAAGGGAATAACAGTAATGAGTGTTGATTGGCAAAAGATGGGAATCCTGACGGCAGATTTCATATTGAGTGGCAAGCCCATACAGGTTTGTCTGCCGACGGAAGTAAATTTAAGAGGCTCTTTATAGCCTTTTTTTACAAACTTATTTCAGCACAGTTCAGCATAGATGATGTTTTATTAACCAAATAAATGATAGCATGAAAAAGTATCCGAAAATCGGGATTCGTCCCACTATCGACGGTCGCCAGGGTGGCGTACGTGAAAGCCTTGAAGAAAAAACAATGAATCTGGCTAAAGCAGTAGCCGAGTTGATCACCAGCAACTTGAAGAACGGTGACGGAAGTCCGGTGGAGTGTGTGATTTCAGACAGTACCATCGGTCGCGTAGCCGAAAGTGCGGCTTGTGCTGAGAAGTTTGAACGCGAAGGCGTGGGTTCTACTATCACAGTGACCTCTTGCTGGTGCTACGGTGCCGAGACTATGGATATGAATCCGTATTTTCCGAAAGCTGTTTGGGGATTTAACGGCACGGAACGTCCGGGAGCTGTATATCTGGCAGCTGTACTGGCGGGACACGCACAAAAAGGATTACCTGCTTTTGGCATTTACGGACGTGATGTGCAGGATCTGGATGACAATTCCATTCCTGCCGACGTTGCAGAAAAACTGCTTCGTTTTGCACGTGCCGCACAGGCAGTAGCAACCATGCGCGGAAAATCTTATTTGTCGATGGGTAGCGTATCCATGGGTATTGCCGGTTCTATTGTAAACCCGGATTTCTTCCAGGAATATCTGGGTATCCGTTGCGAATCTGTAGACCTGACTGAAATTATCCGTCGTATGACTGAAGGTATCTATGATAAGGAAGAGTTCGCTAAAGCCATGGCATGGACAGAAAAGTATTGCAAGAAAAATGAGGGCAAGGATTTCAATATCCCCGCAAAGACCAAGACTCGTGAGCAAAAAGACGAAGATTGGGAATTCATTGTGAAGATGACTATCATTATGCGCGACCTTATGCAAGGCAATCCGAAACTTCGTGAAATGGGATTCAAGGAAGAAGCACTTGGACACAATGCCATTGCCGCCGGTTTCCAGGGACAACGCCAGTGGACCGATTTTTATCCGAATGGTGACTACTCCGAAGCTCTGCTGAATACTTCTTTTGACTGGAACGGTATCCGTGAAGCATACGTAGTAGCTACTGAAAACGATGCTTGCAACGGCGTAGCCATGCTCTTCGGTCATTTGCTGACAAACCGTGCACAGATATTCTCTGATGTACGTACATATTGGAGTCCTGAAGCAGTGAAACGCGTTACGGGTAAAGAATTGACAGGTTTGGCTGCTAACGGTATTATCCATTTGATTAACTCCGGTGCTACCACTCTGGACGGTACAGGCCAGCAAACGAATGCACAGGGCGAACCTGCCATGAAACCTCATTGGGAAATCTCCGAGACCGAGATGGAGAAATGTCTTGAAGCTACCACCTGGTATCCCGCTAACCGTGATTATTTCCGTGGCGGTGGTTTCTCTTCCAACTTCCTGTCTAAAGGCGGCATGCCTGTGACGATGAGCCGTCTGAATCTTGTGAAAGGCCTCGGTCCCGTGCTCCAGATTGCAGAAGGATGGACGGTAGAGATTGATCCGGAAGTTCACAAACTACTGGATGAACGTACGGACCGTACGTGGCCTACTACCTGGTTTGTACCCCGTCTTTGCGATAAACCGGCATTTGAAGACGTGTACTCGGTAATGAATAACTGGGGAGCTAATCACGGTGCTATCAGTTACGGACATATCGGTCAGGATTTGATTACGTTGGCTTCCATGCTTCGTATTCCTGTTTGTATGCACAATGTAGATGAGAAGAAAATATTCCGTCCTGCTGCTTGGAACGCATTCGGTATGGATAAAGAGGGAGCTGATTACAGAGCTTGTACAACGTATGGACCTATCTATAAATAACAAATAGAAATAGACATGATAACAAACGAACACATAGAACAATTCATTGTCCAGGCACATCGGGTAGGAGATGCCGGATTGACAATATGCAGTAGCGGCAATATCTCCTGGCGCATTGGTGACGAAGTCCTGCTTTCCGGAACAGGTTCATGGGTACCTTCTCTACCTAAAGAAAAAGTAGCTGTCTGCCGCCTTTCCACAGGAGAAGTATTGAATGGAGTGAAACCCTCTATGGAAAGCGGTTTCCATCTGGGAGTACTTCGTGAGCGTCCGGATGTGAATGTAGTCCTGCATTTCCAGTCACACTATGCCACGGCTGTGGCGTGTATGAAGAATCATCCTGCGAACTTCAACGTAACAGCGGAGATCCCCTGTCATGTGGGAAGTGAGATTCCGGTAGTTCCTTATTATCGTCCGGGATCGAAAGAATTGGCACAGGGAGTGATTGATGCTCTGAAAGATCATAATTCCGTCCTCTTGCTGAAACATGGGCAGGTGGTGTGTGGCAAGGACTTCGACCAGGCTTTTGAACGCGCTATGTTCTTTGAAATGGCATGCCGCATCATTATCCAGTCCGGAGGAGACTACACCGTACTTACTCCTGAAGAGATCGATGATCTTGAGACATACATTTTAGGAAAGAAGACTAAATGATGAATACCTATCTGGCAGTAGATTTTGGAGGTGGAAGCGGTCGCGTGATGGCCGGTTCCATCTGCCAGGGTACGTTGAAACTGGAAGAGGTGTACCGCTTTCCGAACCGCCAGGTGCGGATGGGAAACCATGTGTACTGGGATTTCCTAGCTCTGTTTGATGAGATGAAGAACGGACTCCGGCAAGCGGTGCGCAAGGGATATCGTATCAGGAGCATTGGCATTGATACCTGGGGTGTGGACTTTGGATTGATAGACCGTAACGGTAACTTGCTGGGAAATCCAGTGTGTTATCGCGATCCCCGAACGGATGGTTTGCCGGAGGAATTTTTCGGTGACAACCTTGTTCGGCATTATTCGGAAGCCGGTATACAAGTGATGTCTATCAATACACTTTTCCAGCTTTATAGCATGAAGAAAAGCGGTGATACGCAATTGGAAGTGGCCGACCGTCTTCTGTTTATGCCCGATCTTTTCAGTTACTTCCTCACAGGGGTGGCAAATAATGAATATTGTATTGCATCCACCTCCGAACTGCTTGAGGCGCGTAGCCGGACTTGGAATCAGCCGCTCATCCAGCGTTTGGGAGTACCTGCACATCTTTTCGGAGACATTGTGATGCCCGGTACGGTACGTGGCAAACTGAAACGGGAGATTGCCGAAGAAATTGGCTTGACGGATGAAGTAGATGTCATAGCCGTCGGTTCGCACGATACGGCAAGTGCTGTTTATGCGATTCCTTCGACACAGGTGGATAAATCTCGTTGTGCTTTCCTTAGCTCCGGTACGTGGTCTCTGCTGGGGGTTGAACTGGATGAACCTATCCTCACGGAAGAAGCTTGCCGGGCAGGCTTCACCAATGAGGGCGGGGTAGGCGGTAAGATTCGTTTTCTTCAGAATATCACCGGGCTTTGGATCTTGCAACGCCTTATAGCGCAATGGAAAGAAAGAGGAGAACGATGTGGATACGATTTCTTGCTTTCTGCCGCCGAATCTGCGGATATTCCATCCGTCATTGACGTAGATGATAAGATATTCCAGAACCCTGTGGATATGGAAGATGCCATTGCGGAGTATTGTGAAGCGCACGGACAGCCTATACCGGAAACTTACGGTGATC
>USSR01000340.1 GCA_900557355.1 uncultured Bacteroides sp. | reverse complement strand
TCTTTGAGCCGGACGAGTTCGATTTCAATTTTTTGGATTACCATGGAAAATTTATGTTGAATAGTGACAAAACATGGATCGTGCAATGTGACAGGCCTGTAAAAGTGGATTTTAGTGGTAATTGGATGGATGTTCCGTTTGAAAAAGCGAATACGGCATTTCAATATTCCGGATATTCGCCTTCTTTTGATGGTTTTACTTTGACTACTGAAGATGGCACTCAATATATCTTTGGTAAAGAACGGAATGCCATTGAATATTCTATCGGATTTTTTCAGCAAGCTACGGATTTTTGGACAGCTACAGCCTGGTATCTGACAAAAATCATCCTGACTAACGGTCAGGAAATAACTTACACATACGAGCGTGGTGATTTTATCAATCAAATGTTTATTTCACTGTATGATGATTTGGGGTCTTTTACATTTGGTGGCGGAATCTTGACTCCGGAGTGCTCATCTTCGAGCCATACGGCCATTGAAGACAGTTATCAGGGAAGTCTTATATCTCCGGTTTATCTCAACCGTATTTCTTTTCCCGAATGTGAAATAACTTTTGCGCGTGAAGTGACTACGGAATTGAGATATTCACAGGATATTTATGCTTCTCAATATATGTTATGGCGCAAAAATCCAAAATATCGTTTACTGAATTTTCTTGCAGATAATCCTTTGGATGATAATTATCCGAATTGTTTGGACAAGTTGAAATGGTATAAGTTGAGTAACCTGGAAATAAAAGATAAGAAAGGAAAGTGGATTCGGGATTACCGTTTCTCGTACAATGACAACGCCTCACAGCGCCTGATATTACAATCTGTTTCTGAATTTGTATGGGGAGCAAACGGACGAAATTTTAATATGGAGTATGACTTTCCGGAGCAGTTGCCCCCTTATCTGTCCGGAAAAGTAGATCACTGGGGATTTTACAACAATCGTTTGATGACCGATAATTATGCCACTCATTACGATTCTCGCGAACCTAATGCGGATGTTTTGACATTTGGCGTTTTGAAAAGGCTGCACTATCCCACGGGAGGATATACACGTTTCGTTTTCGAACCTCACGAGTATTGTAAGCAAGTGAAAATGAATCGATGGGAAGGGTACGAGGATACATTCCAGCCGAAAATAGCGGGAGGACTAAGAATAAAGAAGATAATAAATAGTGATACAGGATTGGAAAGTGGTGAAAAAGTAGAAAAAGAGTACTTTTATGTGGATGATTATTTAGTTAATAAAGAAAAAGCAAGAATCTCAAGCGGTTGTCTGGGAGGACAGGTGAAGTACTATTTTGATGATTATCAGGTAGAAGGTACCGGGGCGGATAAAGATGTAAAACGTATAATAAGAAGATTCAGCAGCCAGTCTGTGCTACCGGCATGTATCAATTCTTCCGGAAATCATATCGGCTACAGTGAGGTGATTGAAAAAAGACCGGACGGATCTTTTATCCGTTCTAAATATACCAACTTCGATAATGGACACATGGACGAAGCCCCGGAAGCAATCATACTTCCGAACCGAACGCCTTATGAACCTTGTGCTTCCAGATCGGTAGAACGGGGAAAACTTCTTTGTGAAGAACTGTATTCGGCAGGCGGTATTTTAAAATCGAGCAAGTATCTGACCTATGAACGCTCTTCCGATCTTTACGTAAAATCAATGAGGACATCTCTTGATTATATTTGCCCGACCTCATTTATAACTTATGCTGACGGTTGCTCATACAAGGTCTATTTGTATGATTACAGGCTGAAAAGAGAGAGTGATACTTTATACGACAATCCCTCTTTTCCGATAAGTACGCAGACTGATTATGAATATGATCCGGACGGCTTGATAAAAGTAATTTCAGAAAGTGCCAATGGAGGAATAAGAAAACAAACCTATAAAAGGATCCGTGAGTCCAGCTCGGATATATATACTCAAATGGTACAAAAGCATATACTTTCTCCGATTGTCGAAGAAAAGGAATATTCTATTTCCGATGATGGAACCAGCCGGCAACTGAAACAGGTGAAATATGAATATGTTCCTATAAAAGGAGTATCCGATCATTTTTTTCCTTGCTATTCTGCCTGGGAAAGGGTAGGTGAGGGCGCTTTGAGAGAAGTGTACAATTGTATTGATTATGATGCTTTGGGACATCCTTTATATGTTGTCAGAAACGAGGGTAAGACGGTTTACCTTTGGAGCTACAACTATTTGCATCTGGCAGCGGAAATAAAGGGAGCTACCATTAGTGAAGTCCGAACAGCTATGGGAGGAGACCTCGTGCCGTTCATGCAAGCCGGCACACCGGATCGTGCGAAACTGGTGCGTCTAAGAGCTTCTTTGCCACAGGCGAGGCGCAAATAACATCCTATACGTATCAGCCGATGACCGGAGTTACCTCTGTAACGGATCCGTGCGGAGTGGTCAGTTATTATGAATATGACCTCTTACAGCGGCTCAATAGACAAAAAGATAATTATGGGCGAACCATAAAGGCTTATGATTATCGGTATTCTGTAAATTCCTATTAAAAGAACAAGAAATATGAAAAATCATATATCATTATTTATATTTGCCATAGCCCTGCTTTCAGGACCTGTTTCTGCAAATGATCTTTCCATGACAGCCGTAAAAGACACCCTGGCTTCCATACCGGGAGAACATAATTACATTTATGTACGAACACCACTTGGAGAGGATGAAGAAAAAAACTATGATGAAATAACATTCTATGACGGACTTGGACGTGAGCTCGATTTTGCACAAAGTTATGGAGCAGACCGTGCCGGTGCTATTATGGCTCACCATCACCTGATAGAATATGATAGTTTAGGACGGAAAGAGAAACAATGGCTCTCTACGAATACTAGCTTTTCTTACATGTCTCCTGAAGATTTGAAGGGTGGTGTCTTGTGGGATTATCATGATGCAGGTAAAAGAAGTTATTTGCAAACTAACTATGAATCGTCCCCTCTAAATCGTATTACAGAACAATATGGAGTGGGGGATGCTTGGGGAGATCATCCTGCCCGTATGGAATATCTGACGAATATTCCGGCTGATTCATTGCGTTGTTCGTTCTATTTTATAGATGATAACGATTCACTGATTCGCAGAGGAGATTATCGGTCGGGAGAATTGCAGGTGACAAAGGCCACGGATGAAGACGGGAAACCGACTTACACCTTTGTTGACAAACAGGGGCGTACGCTACTGACCCGGCTAGGTAGAGGGAATCAACAAGCGGACACCTATTTTGTATTCGACCGCTTCGGAAGAATACGCTATGTTCTCCCACCCATGATTAATGATGAAATATCGGCAGGAAATCTCGATTTGTACGCATATCAATACTTGTATGATAGTTTCGGACGCTGTATTTCGAAGAAACTACCGGGCTGTGCTGCAATACGTTATGTTTATGACAAAGCCGACAGGGTTATATTGTCACAGAATGGAAATCAGTCACAGAAAAAAGAATGGACGTTCACATTCTATGATAATCAGGGAAGGCTTGCATTAACAGGACTTTGTTCATTCAATGATCCTCCTTCATTGGATAATTCCATAGTAAGGGCTTATCGAACGACTTCGGAGAAAGACGGAGTGCTTCATTCCGGGTATGAAGTAGAGCATTTTCCTTATACGCTATCTTCTCTTTTACAAGTGAATTACTATGATGATTACAACTTCACAACGGACACCCAACTCGCTTTCGGGCTGGAGAAGAAAGGTAAAGTGCAGTATGATTCTTTATATATCAATCACGAAGCCTCCCTTATCTCCGCACAAGGGAGACTGACCGGGACTAAAATAAAAGTGCTGGATGATGAGCGATATTTGACAAGTGCCTTATATTATGACTATAAAGGCAGAATAATACAGGGACGTTCCCAAAATCATTTGGGCGGGTATGACACAGACTTTTATTCATATACATATACTGGAAAGTTATTTGCCAGATTACATACCTATCAGATTGGGAACGGAAAGCGGCACATGGAAGAATATACCTATGAATATCTGGCAGATGGAGAACTTAGGGATGTATATCACCGCGTTGATAATGCGTATAGAGCCAATCATTTGCTTTACTACACGTATGACAATGCCCGCCGGGTGTTTTTGAAAGATGTGGGAGGATTGGGTGCCTATACAATGTATACGTATGACGTCCGTGACCAGGTAATAAAAACGATGTGCCGCTTTTTTCTTTCTGAAGAAATTTCTTATAATGCAAGTCCTGGCATCCCCTGTTATAATGGCAATATAAGTAGCCTAGCATGGCGGAGTGAGGAAGATGATACGGACGGCATCAGTAAAGGTTATCGTTTTGCCTATGACAGCATGAACAGGATGACTGATGCCTGCTATGGTGAAGGAGAAAATCTGACCGGCAACCTGAACTGTTATGACGAACAGGTCACTTCATTTGATAAGAATGGCAATATTCTCGGTTTGTGTCGTAATGGAGCTGTCGGCCCGGCAAGTTTCGGAGCCATTGATAGCTTGAATCTGTCATATCAGGGCAATCATTTGCTTAATGTGACAGACCACGCAAAGAATAATATGTATGGAAGTACCACTGATTTTAAAGACGGCATCCGATCATCAGCAGAATATGCTTATGATTTAAATGGCAATTTGATTCAAGATTTAAACAAAGGTATTTCGAGAATCCGGTATAATTGCTTAAATTTGCCGAGTGCGATAGAGTTTACCGACGGACGTACAATCAGCTATCTTTATAGTGCCGACGGAACGAAACTGGAGGTCATCCATGCGATGGGAGATTCTATCACCACCACTGATTATTGTGGTAAAGCGATCTATGAAAACGGAAGTCTCGACAAGATTCTTCTCGATGGTGAAGGTTTTGTTTCTTTCGCGGACGATGTTTCCTATAGTTATCATTTCTTCTTGAAAGATTACTTGGGTAATGTTCGTGTCGTATACAATGAAGATCGTGAAGCGGAAGAGGTGAATCATTACTATCCGTTCGGAGGAATCTTGGCTTCATCCACCCCTTCGGTTCAGCTTTACAAGTACAACGGAAAAGAACTGGACAGAAAAGGTGGTCTGGATTGGTATGATTACGGGGCGCGGATGTATGATCCGGTATTGGGAAGATGGCATGTGGCAGATCCGATGAGTGAAAAGAATTATTCAATTACTCCTTACGGGTATTGTTTAAATAATCCGGTGAAGCATATTGATCCTGATGGCAAGCAAGTCATCCCCGTTCCATCCCCTCTTCCTCTACCATTCTATTATCCTTTGACGAACACGCAATCTTATAGATTGCCTTCAGATCAACAGATAATGAGACATACATCGGGGAAATTTGCGGAATTAGGGCAGATTATAAATCATACTCCTAAAATGTCTTATGCCTTTGGAACTCTTTTATTTTATCAGGCAAAGAATGCGATTAGTCCTGAATATGAGCACCAAAGAAAAAGAGACAGGAGGAATAAAGAAGGATTGGACAGGAATCAGGCGAATGTGGCGGAAAGTATTGATACTAACGTGTTAGGGATGATGCCTAATGGTGATCCGGCTCCGAAAAGAGATCCTAAAGATAAAAAGAGAATAATAAAAGTTGGGAAAAAAGTAATAATAGGGTTAGCTATAGATAGAACATATATGGAATTAACAAATCCTGATCCCACTCAAGATGCTTATGAAACTCATACAAATCAAGTTGAAGGTAGAGAAGAATATTCAACAGATTATGTAGGGGATATTTATAATTGGATAAAAAAACTATTTAAATAAAAGCAATATATGGGAGATATTTTTATATTAATATTTAAGAGAATTACTATTTTTAATAGTATTTTAATGATAATTCATTGCTTATTCCATCCTGATTTAGGAGAATTTGAATATATGTTTATTGTTATAATATTATTACTAATTTCATGGATTGCATGGCTGACAGGCAAGATGTTAAACTTTTTGTCAAGGAATAAAGGTCTGAAAGAAAAGAAAACTGAAACAAATAATATTGTTAAATCTTTTTGTTTGAAATTTAGCCGGGATATAGATGTGATATATGCAATTTTTTTTGCAATATATTTGGTCTTCTATAGTCACGAAAAAGCAATAGTTTATTTAATATTACTTCTGTTTGGACTATATCTTGGAAACAAAATAGCAATAAGAGCTAATCAATATATAGTAGATCAAGCAAATAAAAATATTACTCCTTAAAACCTCAACATTATTACTCTGATGTGAATAGCTAAAGTTTAGTGAACTCACATCAGGGTATATAAACTACAAGATGAAATATGGTAAATAAATAAACTTTAACGACGAACTTATTATTATATGAGATATCTATTTATAGCAATATATAAAAAGTCACTACTATGGTTTAGCTTTATGATGATTCCCTATTGTATTTTTTCCTCTTTTTTATTTGAGTATCCTGCTTTAATATTTATTATTAGGGTAATACTTGCAATTGCGTTATCTATTATAGCGATAGGGGGAATGATGAGTTATCTATTCCCTTATATAGAGATACTCAAACAGCCATTAAAGGGAAAAGGTCTTATTCGGGCATTATATTTGAAATCTGATAAAATAATAACGCGATTATATTGTTGTTTTCTTGTGGTATATATAGCTTTTTCTATTGAATATAAGTCTACATTATACAATTATCTGTTATTGCTTTTAATAGGATTATTTCTTGGATATAAAATAACCATGAAAGCGGAGAAATATACTTTAGAAGAGATTAATAAGAAGAAACAAGAACGTAAAATGAAGCAAGCCAGCAAGAAAGAATCTCATATTCGCTAAGAGGACAAGAAATTAAAAACAAATAGTGTGTTTAGAGTTATGCTGCAACACTCAATCAAAAATTAGCGAAGAACATAATGCTTATGATATATTTGAACCTATTAAAAATAAATTAGATGACGTCTTTTGGAAAAATTGGTAAATATCTTATATATATACAAAACTTGCTGTATATTCTATGTTTTATAAAAATACTATTCTCGTTGTTTTTCTATGAGTATGAGCCTTCTTTTATGAAGGACATGGCTTTTACTTTACCATTATTATTAGCACTGATTGTAATACCTAAAAAAGAATATAAAATGAAAGATTCTAAATTCAGATATTATTTATGTTATTATTCTCACCTGTGCTTTTTCTATAGTTTTTGGGGATATTTTTTTATATTAATTATTTTGCATCTTCTTGGCATGGAAATGAATGCGTATTTGGGTTACTTATTCTTTCTGTTATTTGGATTATGGGGAGGAAGTGCTATTGCATTATCTGCAACTAGTTATATGAAAAAGATAAATCATGAGGAATTGGGGAAAAAGCAGAATTCTAAAGATTCTTAGTGTCCTAATATTCAAATAATTTACCCTGATATAAGTTGACTAATCACCAATTTATATCAGGGTAATTTCTTTTTTTTTATTTCTTATAAACCAACTTACTCGGAACT
>USSR01000339.1 GCA_900557355.1 uncultured Bacteroides sp. | reverse complement strand
CCGGGTACCCCCCCCCCCAGCCCCGAAACCGGATATTACGTAGACATCTTCCGCAGCCGTAAAGAGCAAGGCGGTGACAAGATGCACGATTACTTCTATCATAACCTGGGACAGACATTAACCCTGACCGCCGCCGACGGCTCGGACCTGAACCTGCAACCCACGGAAGAGTTAGCCTTTGCCGGTGCCCACCTGTATGCCTATTCTTATATATATGATAAGAAATCGGCCGCCACCGATAAAGACATCAAAGCCACATTCACCATCGACATGCCCGACAACGATGACATCTCCATGAATCTCTGGATGAAGGGAGAGGCCGAACGGGAAGTCTTCACCGCCCTGTCGCCCATGACGGAAGGCTTGAGCCGCACTCCGGGTATGCCTTATAACATCAGAGAGCAACCCACACTGACCTTCGTAGCCCGACAGAAAGGAGAAGCCTGGAACCGTCCGTTCGTAGCCGTCTACGAGCCCTCGTCACAGAAAGAACCCGGCTGCATTTCCGAAGTCAGCTTCCCCGAAGTAAACAGCAAAAATAAGAATAGTGCCGTCAGCGTATGCGTCAGACAAAAAGACGGACGTACCGACTATATCCTTTCTTCTGACCGCCCGGAAGAAACATGCAGCAGCGGAAACATGAGCGCACAAGCCACTTATGCGTTATGGGGCAACAAACAAGGAAATGACTGCACGCTGTTCTTGGGCAACGGTACCTTGTTGAGTACTCCTAACATAATCATCAAGTCGGCAACTCCCGCCAATGTACTACTGGAATATAAAAACGGAACCTGGCACTATACAGCATCTGCCGACTGCACCGTCAGCCTAAACAAGAAAACATATAGGCTGAAAGCTGTTTCAGAAGCAACAAAGTTGAAATAGGCAATACATTTTCAGTCGTTTTGTTGAGATAAATTAACACCACGGGTCATTTTACAACTATCTGATTATCAATAACGTAAAATGCCCCATAATAAGGTAACGACTGAATAAGGATGAAGTAACGACTGAATGGGAATGAGGTAACGACTGAATAGGGTTAAAGTAACGGCTGTTTCTCAAGGAAACCTCCCTTGTAAACAACTTTATACAATGCTGAAAAATAGTCGTCAAATCATCATTTCCATCAACTCCAATGCTTTTTATTCTTTTTTGCGTATATTTGCTGTGCTGAAACGAATATATAAAAACAAATGTCCCATACAGTGAAAAACATTTTAAGATATATCCTCCTGTTATTCTTGCTGTTTGGCTTCTTGCCGGGCTATTCCCACTCCTACGTTTTCCGGGGATTATCCGTCACCGAAGGACTGTCCGACCTGGTGGTCAACGCATTGTATAAGGATTCCATCGGTTACGTTTGGATAGGCACCGGAAATTCCCTGGAACGTTTTGACGGCACTTACCTGAAACATTTCCTCATCACCGGAGCCAACGAAAAAATAAAGCGGGTGAATGCCATAGCCGAAACCGCAGGAAATCAGATATGGATGGGCAACGGTATGGGACTTTGGCGGGTGAACAATGAAAAAGACATACTGGAACCCATTGCCGCAGAAACTTTGCGATATGGTGTCCGCAGCCTGTTGCCCGACAGCCGGGGCGCCCTCTACATCGGCAGCGAAGCGGGCCTCTTCATCTACGAGAACGGAAATCTGGAACAAATACTGATAGACCCTAATGTCCTTTCCGCATCCAACATCATCACAGGCCTGAGTCTCGGCGAAGACAACACCTTGTGGATGGTCACCAACGAAGGACTCTATGCCCTGTCGCTGACCGACAGGAAAATCACCCCTTATCACTACATTGTAGAAGACAAGCATCTCTGTTCCTACAACAATGTCACCCGCATCGGCACCATGCTCTACCTGGGCACCATGGGGCAAGGCATCATCTGTTTCAATACCCGGACTCACCAATTCAGTCACTTCATCGACGTAGGGTGCAATGTCATATCTTCCCTGTCCAGCGACGGAGAAGATGTTTTGTATATAGGCACCGACGGAAACGGAGTACATTTCGTCTCCACCCGGAAGATGAAGTCTAGTCGCTCCTTCCGCCACGAACCGGGGCAGGATGAAAGTATCCGCTCAAATTCCGTATATTCCCTGTTGGTGGACCGCGACGGACTTATCTGGATAGGCTTCTATCAGTTTGGACTGGACTACAGCCTATATCAAAGCGGGCTTTTCTCCACTTACAGTTATCCGCCTCATTTCGACTCAAAAGATATGCCCGTCCGCAGCATAGCGATCACGGAGAGTGAAAAACTGATAGGCTCCCGCGACGGTTTATTCTATATCAATGAGGACAAAGGGATTTTCAAGAATTTCAAGACACCCGAACTGCGTTCCAGCATGATATTCTGCATCTATAAGTTCCAGGATAAATATTACATCGGGACTTATGGCGGCGGCATGTATATATTCAATCCTTCCGACCAGACCATTCATGATTTTGAACCGGACGAGTCACAGCCTTTCATGCGTGGACAAATCTTCTGCATCAAGTCCGACAGCAAGGATAATCTATGGATAGGTACGTCCATGGGGCTATATTGCTATAAGGACGGAAAGCAAGTGAAGCACTACACCAGCTCCAACTCCAAACTGCCGGAAGGCAACGTCTACGAAATATACTTCGACTCTACCCGTAAAGGATGGATATGCACCGAAAACGGCATGTGCATCTGGGACCCTTCATCCGAAAGTCTGAAAACCGATGTTTTCCCGGAAGGCTTCATACATAAAGAGAAAATCAGAGTGATATACGAAGACTCCGGGCACGACCTCTACTTCTTGCCGGATAAAGGCAGCATGTTCATCTCCGACCTTTCCATGAGCCGTTTCAGGAGATTGCAGCCCCACACACTGCTGGAGGGCAAGGACGGCATGTTCATATTGGAAGATGAAGAACATTGGCTCTGGATAGGCACAAACAATGGGCTGTACCGATATGATAAGAAAGAAACCTTTATCCCTTACAACTTTATAGACGGCATCCCCAGTTCCATCTTCACCCTGTGCCCGCCCATACAGGACAAAAAAGGCATCCTCTGGATGGGAAATTCAAAAGGATTGATCTGCATGGACTTCAAACAAAACAACCGGATGAAAAGCTATAATTATCCACCGGTAATCACTGATGTCTATGTCAATGGCAAAAAGTCCGTCCGCCCCGTAACCGGAAACAACGGAATACCGGAAATAGAGCTTGAGTCCTCTCAAAACAACCTGACCTTTTATTTCTCGGGCTTCACTTATACCGAACCCGCATACATGACGTATGAATACAAACTGGAAGGAGAAGACGACGAATGGCAGATTCTCACCGGAAAATCGGATATCACTTACTACGACCTTCCGGCTGGAAAGTATGTATTCAAAATCCGCCATATAGGAAATCCCGACTCGATGGCGTGCATAGCCGTTCAAATCCCCTACCCGATAGAAACATGGAGCATCATAGCCATTGCTATAGCCGCCGCTTTCCTGGGCTATGTCTATTTCCAACGGAAGAGGAAAGAGAAACAGGCAAAAGCCGTTCAGCCCCAAGCTCTGGTACGCGAAGAGGCCAAGGAAATCGAGAAGCAGGAGAAAACCGCGGAAGCCAAATACAAGACCAATAAAATCAGTACCGAAGAGTGCAAGCACCTGACTGAGAAACTGGAAGCACTGATGCTCCGCGAGAAGCCTTACACCAATCCGGAACTTAAAATAGCCGACCTGGCAACCATGCTCGGCCGCTCGGCTCACACCCTGTCTTACCTGTTCAATCAACACCTGAACCGGAATTACTACGATTACATCAACGATTATCGTATTGAAGAATTCAAGCGCCTCATCAATGAAGACGAGTATTCCAAATATACTCTGAGTGCCCTTGCCGAATTATGCGGCTTCAGTTCACGCGCCTCCTTCTTCCGGTATTTCAAGAAAACTACAGGCATCACTCCCAATGAGTATATCCGAAGCATCGGAAAGAACAACGAATAAGCCACTAATTAAAGTACATTGAATGTTTTTTACCAATTATCTTTCAATATATTGAAAGATAATTGGTATTTTTGTTGCAGTAAACTAAGGAATCATGGAAAAAAGAGTCATCAAAAGCTTGATAATAGAGAAGCAACATGAGATTCCGCAAATGGAACTCATGCCCAGAAAATTAGAACTGGAGGATACATGTAACTACGTATTCGTAGGGTTACGGCGTGCCGGAAAGTCCTATCTTATGTTCCAGCACATACAAAGTTTACTTGCAGAAGGAAAAGCGCAAATCGAGGACATCCTTTACATCAATTTCGAAGATGAGCGGATAGCCTCTATACGCTCAGAAGAGCTTAACCTGATATTGGAAGCCTATCATGAGATGTATGGCAACAAGCCTTTGATATATCTGGATGAAATTCAGAATGTGGTAGGTTGGGAGAAATTCGCCCGTCGGCTGGCAGACTCCCAATATAAAGTATTCATAACCGGTAGCAATGCTCAAATGTTAAGCAAGGAGATATATACAACGCTCGGGGGAAGATATATTGCCATGGAAATATTTCCTTTTTCCTTTCCCGAATATCTTCAATACCACCGGTTCGCTCTGCCACGTAATTGGGAATATGATATTTCAGTAAAGACAAATCTGGTAAAACTGTTTCAACCCTATTTCTATTTCGGCGGATTTGCCGAGACATTCCCACTCAGAGATAAGCGCTCCTGGCTGAACTCCCTGTTCCAAAAGATTCTTTTGGGAGATGTGATTTCCAGAAATGATATACGAAACGAAAATGCCATCCGCCTGATAGTGAAGAAGCTGGCAGAAAGCGTCATGCAGCCTTTGGCATTGGCACGCATCCTGGGAGTCATCAAGTCGGCAGGTTGTTCACTCTCACACAATACACTTGTGGATTATCTGCAATACCTGAATGACGCTTACCTGATTTTCAGCATTTCCAACTACTCCGATAAGCTGAGTGAAAAGGAAAGTATTAAAAAGAGATACTTTTTTGACAATGGTTTACTAAACACTTTTATTATCGAACCCGAAAGTAAATTACTGGAGAATCAAGTAGCTATCACCTTAAAGAAAAAATATGGTGACGGTTTATACTACTATAATAAGAATATAGAAGTAGACTTTTATGTTCCCGAGGCTAGAACAGCCATACAGGTTTCCTATGCGTTATCGCAAAGTGATACCCGTGAGCGTGAAATCAAAGCACTACTGAAACTATCGCAAGTATATCCACTCGACAAACTACAAATCATCACATGGGAAGAAGATTCCCTTATTGAAGAAGGCGGACTCTCCATTGAAATACTTCCCCTGTGGAAGTGGCTTCTTGATTAATTATACACCACCAAATATTCCCTCAGAGTCTCAAATTATTAATTGATACTACCAGTCTCAAATTATTAAGTCGCTATATATTAGCGACTTAATTTGTTTTTAGTCCAATGTAATGAGATGAGATTTGTTAAGCCCTGCAAAAGATTGTTTTCCTGTTTTTACCTTTTATATTTGCAATCGTAAAGCTAACGTAAAACGTAACCAAAGTCTGAAACATGGAAAACAAAAAGATGAAATCCGTTCAATTAATAGCTGACTCTTATATGAGTTATCATCGTTCAGTCTGCTTCTATATATATTATAGAATCAACAGTAAGGACGATGCCGAAGACTTAGCTCAGGATGTATTTCTACGTCTCATGGATTATAAGCAAATGCTTCGCCCGGATACCGTGAAGTTTTTCATCTACACCATAGCCCGCAATCTGGTGAACGATTATCTGCGCCGTCACTATAAGAAGCAGGAAGTGACTTCTTATATATACGAGCACACCGTGACCTACACCAACGAAACGGAAAACCAGATTATCGCCAACGACCTGCTGGCTTGTGAAAAACAGAAGTTACACACCCTTCCGCTACAACGCAGGAAGATTTACGTCATGAGCCGCTATGAAAACAAGTCGGCATCAGAGATCTCCGCAAGTCTGCAACTCTCACGCCGCACGGTTGAAAACCATTTGTTCATCAGCCGCAAGGAAATACGTGAATACATCAAGCAATGCATCTAATTAGATTATAATCGAAATAATAGTGTTAATTTTAAATTTATAAATTATGAGGAATGAATTTCTAAAATTCTCATCGAAAAGAATTCTGTTCTCAGCGGCAATGGTATCTGCACTCTGTGTAGGTAGCCCGCAGCAGGCTGTTGCCAATGTTAATGAAGTGCAGGCTGTTGCGCAGACTGGTACAGTAAGAGGTACCGTAGCAGATGCTGCCGGTGAACCCATTATCGGTGCTAATATCATGGTGAAAGGTACCACGAATGGTTGCATTACTGATATTGACGGTAACTTCAGTCTGAGTAATGCGAAAGGAACTTTAGTGGTTTCATTTATAGGCTATAAATCACAGGAGATTGTGGTAAAAGGAAATGAGACTAACCTGAAAGTGGTTCTGAAAGAAGATTCGGAAATGCTGGACGAAGTGGTGGTTGTGGGCTACGGTACACAAAAGAAAGCTACAATGACCGGTTCGGTAACAGTGGTGAACCAGAAGATGTTAGAGAATAAAGGAACCATGTCCAGTCCTGTACAAGCATTACAAGGCCAGGTTCCCGGTGTCATTATTACACGTAATTCTACGGCTCCGGGCGATGAAAGCTGGAACATGAGTCTGCGCGGTGCAGTCTCAAAAAATACGACCAGTCCGTTAGTCATTATCGACGGTGTGGAATATGAAAGCGTAAACGAATTGCGTCTGTTGAATCCTTCCGATATCGAATCAATCAACTTCCTGAAAGATGCTTCGGCTTCCATCTACGGTAGTAAGGCTGCCGGTGGTGTGGTATTGGTCACTACCAAGAAAGCACAGGCAGGGAAAGTGCAAGTGGACTATAGCGGTTCGGTGACAAGCAAGTTCATCGGTCTGTCACCTCAACTGATGAGCCTGGAACAATGGGCTTCCTCTGTAATAGATGCACGTACCAACGACGGTTACGGTGACGATGATACCTGGATGCGTTATGCAAAACTGGCGTTGGCATATAAGAATCAGTACATCAATCTTGACCATAGCACGAACCCGTTTGGAAATGCTTTTACCGATGTAGCTGACTTTGTATTCTTCGATACCGACTGGCAGGACATCATGTGGGGAACGGCAGCTTCGACCCAACACGAACTTGCCATTTCCGGTGGTACGGATGCCTCAAAATACCGTTTATCTTTAGGTTACATGTATGATGACAGCAACTTGAAGTGGGGTAATAACAATAACAACCGTTACAACCTGCGTCTGACAAATACCTTTAAACTGTCTGACCGTGCTTCTATTGAATCGGTAATTGCCTATAACCGCCAGGATCAGGTGGCACCCACACAGATCGGTTCGGCACTGACCACCAACTCGCAGCAACCGGGATTCCCGTCGGCTACCGCCAACGGCAAACCATACGCCTTGGGGACTTTGGTA
>USSR01000338.1 GCA_900557355.1 uncultured Bacteroides sp. | reverse complement strand
ATGCACTTGAACAGAAATTCGATCTTTTGAATGAGAAGTGTATTGTCAACCATTCCTGCTACTTCGGTGCCACCAATAATAATTACACAGAGTTCAGTAAGCTGGACAAACATCGTGTATGCGGCATCAAACTCTTTATGGGTTCCAGCACCGGTAATATGTTGGTAGACAAAAGTAACAGTCTGCTGAACATTTTCAACGGAACAGATATGCTGATTGCAACTCATTGCGAGAGCCAGGAGATTATCAAAAAGAATACTGAATATTACAAGGAAATGTTCCGTAACGCACCGGAAATCCCAATCAGCAAACATCCCAACATACGTTCTGTAGCAGCGTGTTATTCCTCATCACAACTTGCTATACGTATGGCAAGCCTAGCCGGTGCACGCTTGCATGTGCTGCATGTTTCTACTGCAAAAGAATTGCAACTGTTCAGTGATGCTCCATTGGAAGATAAACATATTACAGCCGAAGCCTGCATTGCACATCTGCTATACCGCCAACAGGATTATAAAGAACTGGGAACCCGCATCAAATGTAATCCTTCCATTAAGAAACAAGCTGACCGCGATGCCTTACGGAATGCAGTCAACACCGGAGTTATCGATGTCATTGCTACCGACCATGCACCTCACCTGCTCAGCGAGAAAGAAGGTGGTGCCTTGAAAGCAATGTCGGGTATGCCAATGATTCAATTCTCCTTGGTCAGTATGCTTGAACTGGCGGAAAAAGGCATTTTTTCTATCGAAACCATTGTTGCGAAAATGTGTCATGCCCCTGCCCAGATATATGGTATCTGCAATCGCGGTTATATTCGCGAAGGCTATCAGGCCGACCTCGTACTTGTCAGTCATGGCGAACGTTGGGAAGTCAATACTGAGAATATACTCAGCAAATGCGGATGGAGTCCGCTCGAAGGTAATTCTTTCCGTTGGAAAGTAGAAAAGACATTTGCGAACGGACATCTGATATATAGTGACGGTCAAGTAGATGATACTTACCGCGGTGAAGAACTGAGATTCGATTATTAATACTAAAATTTAGCGATGAATAATTCAGTGGATAAGGTATTGACGTATACCATTCACGAGGTTGCTCCATATATCAACTGGATATATTTCTTTCATGCATGGGGTTTCCAACCCAAGGAAAAAGAACGTGCCAAAGCGGCTGAAGCCATGCAGCTGTTTAAGGAAGCAAACCAGATGCTCAACCAACTGGATAAAAATTATCATGTCCACATTATTTTCCGTCTATGTGAAGCCAATGCCGATGGAGATAATCTGATACTGGATGGAAAGCTTTTTCCTTTACTCCGCCAGCAGATCCCACATCCGGATGGCAGTCCCTTTCTTTGTCTTAGCGACTTTGTACGTCCGCTATCTTCAGGTATTCCTGATACGGTAGGTATTTTTGCTGCATCGTGTGACGGAGAAGTGGAACTTCTATATGAAAACGATACCTACAAACGCATGTTGGTGCAGACACTTGCCGACCGGCTTGCCGAAGCAGCAACAGAGAAGATGCATGAATACGTACGCAAGGTTGCCTGGGGGTATGCTAAAGATGAGAACCTTTCTATTCCGGATTTGTTGAGAGAAAAGTTCCAGGGCATACGACCTGCCGTAGGCTACCCCTCCCTGCCCGACCAGTCTGTTAATTTCCTATTGAACGACTTGCTTCATATGGAGCAAATAGGTATTACTCTGACTGAGAATGGAGCTATGCGTCCGCATGCCACAGTCTGTGGACTGATATTGGCACATCCGGCTGCACGCTATTTCGCTGTTGGCAAGATAGGTAATGACCAACTGGAAGATTATGCACGACGCAGGAAGATGTCCGTAAAGGAAATCAGAAAATTTTTGGCTGCAAACCTGTGATTATCCGACTTCCTTTGCGACTAACAGTACAAAAGCAATTCAAGAAGCAAGAAGAAGACGATGGAGAATGTAGAACAAGAGTTCCTGTCCGTAATACGGGAGTATGAACGCGTCATATACAAAGTGTGCTATTTGTATACTACGCCGAATGCTACCCTGAACGATTTATATCAGGACGTTGTACTCAATCTGTGGAGGGCCTATCCCAAGTTCCGACGGGAGTGTAAAGTCTCCACATGGATTTACCGCATCGCTTTAAATACTTGTATCAGCTTTATCCGTAAAGAAAAGAACATCCCCGAAATCGTGACCTTGAGTCAAGATTCCGACCGGATGGAAGAATTGGACGAAACACAAAACATGTTAAAGCAACTCTATCGGATGATCAACCGATTAGGACAACTGGAAAAATCCATAATTCTGCTTTATCTGGAAGAAAAAAGCTACGAGGAAATTGCTGAAATTACCGGACTGACAATAACAAACATTGCTACCAAAATTAGCCGGATTAAGGACAAACTTAGAAAAATGAACAAGGAGGAATGATATGGAACTGGATGAACTGAAGAAATCTTGGAATGCACTGGACGAGCAATTGAAGAAAGAGCCGATTGCCGACGAAAAGCAGATTGCAGGCATGATTGCCGAATATAAGGCAAACGCACGTAAAAGTATAGGGCGTCTTACAGGTTGGCAGCGCTTCTCCATAGGCATCGGAGTGGTAGGGCTTGCTCTCCTTCTGGTTATTTGGTTATTGCCATCCATTTTTCAAATCACCGAAGAATGGCAGCCTAAAATAAATACACTTGTAATTTTTGTTGGAATCAGTATTCTGATAGGGATCTGGTGGGACCATAAAAACTATCGCTGGATAAGGAACACAAAGATTGAAGAAATGCCCGTAGCTATTGTTAGTAAGCGCATGGCAAGTTTCCGTCGATGGACAAGGTATGAGATTATCGCCATCATCGCATGGGTAATTATATTCAATATTCTCAATTATTGGGTAATGGGATATTATAAGGCATCCTTTGGCGTCCAGGCTACCCTGATCGCATTCTTTGTGCTCTGCGATGTTGCCATCATTTACCTGTTATACAAGAAAGTAGCTTATAAACATCTTAACGATATCAAGAAGAATATAGAAGAATTAGAAGATATATGCACAGAATAACCTTACTCCTTATCCTTTTTCTACTGATCCCTGATGCGTACATCTATTTTATGTACATTATCCGGAAAACCAAAAACATCCGGTTACGTATTATCCACTGGATACCTACCCTATTATTAATTTCAGGTTACTTTCTGTTGATGCAAGGCATAGGTGAAAATGCAATGGCACACCATGCCCAGGCCATTGGAAGACTGGCAATTGCCATTTTCCTGTTTGCCATCCCCAAAACGATATTTATGATATGCTCACTGGTGGGATTACCTTTCCATTATCTACTGCACTGGCCCCGTTCGCCATTTACAGCCGTAGGATTGGTGCTGGGAGTAGTCAGTTTCTTCAATATTCTTTATGGCACACTGGTAGGCATCAGTAAGTTTGAAGTAAAAGAAATAGAATTCCATCACCCGAACCTGCCTAAAGCATTCGACGGATACCGCATCGTACAGTTATCTGATATACATATCGGCAGCTGGATAGAAAATGAAAAGCCTATCCATGAATTGGTAAAATTGGTCAATGAGCAAAAACCTGATTTAATCGTGTTCACCGGTGACTTGGTGAATCAACGCAGCTGTGAGCTGGAAGGTTTTCAAAATATTCTGTCACAACTGCATGCCAAAGATGGAGTATATTCTATTTTGGGTAACCATGATTACGGAAGTTACTACCGTTGGAAAGACCTGAAAGAACAGGTGAATAACATTGACAACCTGGTGCGTATGGAAAAGGCAATGGGATGGGAACTACTGAATAATGAACATACTACATTATACCATCAGGGAGATAGTATAGCCCTTATTGGTGTGGAAAATGATGGAGAACCACCCTTTTCCCAATTTGCCGACTTAAAGAAGGCTTCTGAAGGAACAGACGGCATGTTTCGTGTTTTGTTGAGCCACAATCCTACCCATTGGCGGCGGGAAGTATTGCCAGACACAGACATTGAGCTGATGCTTGCCGGACATACTCATGCAATGCAAGCCATTATGTTCGGTCATTCACTCGCTTCACTGATTTATCCCGAATGGAGAGGAATGTACACAGAAGGAGACCGGGGATTATATGTCAATATAGGCATCGGCTATGTCGGATTGCCATTTCGCTTTGGAGCATGGCCCGAAATTACGGTGCTGACGTTGCGTAACTAATACGTAATAAGATTTTCATTCATACCCAACAAAACGTTGCTTACCTTCTTCAATATAGAAGATTTGTTCTTCTTTGCCCCGAGTAAGATTACGCAACCACAATAAAGCTCCCTCCGGTATATTCGTATGAATCAATTCATAGGTAGTAGCTATCTGTTTGCCAAGTGATCTCCAGCCCATCACACCATCTTGATAAAAAAGTTCATAGCTATTACCGGGCGTAATAAAATTATCGTCATTACGGGGAACAAACAATATTTTCCTGATCCAAGTAGGATTTTGTAAATCAAACGTTACTGTGCCATTTGCTTCCTCAGAAAAGAAAAATGTAAGCCAGTCACCATCATTCGCTTTATCCATAGCATGTGCAGGATTGCCATCAACAGGAGGACAACCTAATATAGCCTTTGAAGAAATTGCCACATCATCATGAATATTCTCATAAAAAGCCAACTCTGCAACCTCCGCACGCCAACCATCACGGGGAACAAAACGTACATAACGGTAAGGGCGTGAAGGATGGGATGGATAAAAGTTTACATTCACCCGAGGTGTATCCGCAATACAATACAAAATTTCCTTATTGCGGAAATTTATATCATTGCTTCCTTCTATTTTAGAACCGGTCATCCACGACATATACTCAAGAATATGATTCTGCAATGGATACTTTCGTTTAATAGACAGAGAAACATTCTTATCCATATCCGGGACAAAAGTCCGTACCGTATCATCCTTTATCATAAACGGATAACCACATGGCTGGAAAAGCCCTTTCTCATTGCACAAAGGCTGGTAGATGACTCCCGGCTCAATATTCCTCACAATAGCCTGATCACCATCCCGCAAAGCTACGTCCACCGGAACATAACCGAAAGGTGTAAAAATTCCTAAAGCCACAAATTTACTTTTAACCTTCCCATCTATCCTAACTGGATACTCATTGCTCCCGAAATATTCTTCTGTCACGTCTTTCAACAAAGGATTCCGAACCACTGAAGGAGTACTATTATCCTTATATACTCCCTGATATTTCTCCTCTTGAATTCCATACTGCATACGATAAACCTTCCCCTTTTTACGTCCATCAGTCATTCCGACTGCCAGATCACGGGAATCCATGTACCAAAAGGAAAGGGGTTTTCCATCCGTGTTTTTAAGTATATTCCAGACATGTGAATTCTGATTGGAAGGAGAATACAGATATTCGTCTATCCCCACAGGAAAACCCAACGACCGGAATATATATACTGTATGATCCGTCGTCTCCTTACAAGTGCCCAACCTGTATTTCAACAGATATTTAGCCCCCAAATGCGGTAAATCAAAATCTGAATTAGGAGAAAAAGGGGTTTCATACTTCAAGAATTTATTCAAAGCATCGGCAGCTTCGAGGATATTCTCACCCTGATAAAGAGAATCCAGTATAGGATGGTAATGATCATAATAAGCCTTCCGCCAACTTTCCAAAGGTTCATCACCCACACGATATGGTAATATCCATTCACAAAAATCATCAAACGAATAGTATTTAGCCCAAGACACCCTATTCCAAGTTTCGAAGGCTACGTCTATATTCTCTATCAAAAGAGCAGCTGTCATTCGCTGCACATCCTGTAATATGGGCAATGATTTATAATTAAAAGACTTCCACTTTCTTTTCCTCTCACTATCCGGAATATACCCATCTCCCAACGGAGCAGTAGCCAGTATAGCCTTCACACTATCCAGCCGCGCATCCTCATAACCATAATGGTAAGGCATATTCTCAATCAGAAAGCATGCTGCCTTATACTTAAGACTATCATCTTTATAGTATTGAAGTACCTTTTCCAACTCTGTTCTATTTTCACCGGCCAAGGTCAAAGCCCATTCCAAACGGTCTACAGTACCCATACATGAAAAAAGAGATAAAAATACAACTATCAGAAAAAAGTTCCTATGCATAATTCCGTCATTATTTAGATAATAATATAGAGATTTCAATCGATATAAAAGTCTCAATGCCGCTGTATATATTCATCAAAACTATCTGTACCCGATAAAGACAGCTTCATCTTGATACGCTGCTTTGCTTTCAGTACAGACTTTGGAGTAATATTGAAAAGAAGAGAAATAGCCTTATTGGTTAACCGGGCACGCACCAGATAGCACAACTTCAATTCTTGCAAGCTCAAGTGGGTAATCTCCAGATCAGCCGGTAGCCAATCATCACCATAAAGCAAATCAATCACTGCAAATAAATTCTGCCATTCGTATTCATTCCTTATAATTCCATAGGCAGGAGTCAGATGTAGCTTGAGTAGTTGACTCAAAGCCAACATACGCGAAGAAGAACCGGACAGAGTGGAAAAGTCTTCAAACCGCTTCAATTCTTTAGTCAGTTGTTTATTCCTGAACAACAAGCAAGAACACCAATTATCGTTGTATGTATCCATAGCTTATTTCATTTTTTTATTTCACATTTGTCTTTTCGTTTTAATATCTCCCTGACCTCACTACGCATTTCATCTATGGCAGTTGAGTGTACTTTAGGTTCTTTAGTCAGTACACTGTCTGCCGCTTCCTTCAACTTGTCGGGTTTATAAAAATCCGGTTCCGCATAAAGGTTGGCTAACAGATAGTAGGGGTAAATCCTGCCGGGTAAACGGTGGATAGCCCTATAGAAGAACTTCTCAGCCTGTTCATAACAATGTTGTTCCTGATAATTTTTGCCCATGACATTCAATACCATCGGGTCGGAACTGTATCGGCAAGCCTCTTCCAGATATTTATTGGAATCACCATACAGGAAGGACTTATGCAGGCTATGCCCATACTCAAACAGAAATGCCCCTCTACCTCTCAATACCGGATAAAGTTTCTCGTAAGCCTCATTGGCTGCCTTATAGCCTCCTGAGTGATAAAGCATACGTGCATACATCCATTTCCCACAAGCATCCTTTTCCTGTTGCCACTTTTCCATATATCCACCTGCCCATAAAGTGAGGCATACACAAAGAATGAAAGGTTTACCAATGACATCACCTATTCCACAAGCAAGAAGCAAGCATACACCGGCTACCACAAATGCCGGGAAATGCATGGGATAAGAGGAGAAAGAAAAAATAAGCAAAGATAGGATTGCACCACAAATGCCATAGCGACCACGTTTCATGCCCATTCTCAGACACATTCCAATCACCACCACAACCACTACACAAACTGCAATCCCCTCTGTCAAGGCAAGCGACAGATATTCATTAAATGCATACTCCGGACTACCCGCTACACGCTC
>USSR01000337.1 GCA_900557355.1 uncultured Bacteroides sp. | reverse complement strand
GGTTATGCTACTACATTTAGTACATTGGGAATGATGGTTGCTTCTATTGCTAATTTAATAAAGAAATAACGAATCCTTTTTACGACTACTCTGATGGAACAAAAATCTGAAAAAGAGATGAAACAGCAACAGGATATTCATACGAATGAGGAGCTTGAGATTGATCTGATGGATCTTCTTCGTAAGGTTGTAAGTATTCGTAAGAAGATTTATAAGGCAGCTGGTATCGGACTGATAATTGGTGTTATTGTTGCAATAAGTATTCCTAAACAGTACACGGTTGAAGTGACTCTTTCTCCGGAGATGGGAAGTGCTAAAGGTGGTGGTCTATCTGGTTTGGCAGCTTCTTTCTTGGGAAGTGACGTTACTATGGGTGATGGCAGTGATGCTTTGAATGCTTCTTTATCTGCAGATATTGTATCTTCCACTCCTTTCTTATTGGAACTTTCCACAATGAAAATACCTGTATTGAAAAATGAAATGATGACCTTGAATGCTTATCTGGATGAGGAGTCTTCTCCTTGGTGGAGTTATGTAATCGGACTTCCCGGTATGGCAATTGGTGGAGTAAAATCGTTATTTATCAGCGAAGAGGATGAATTCATGTCTTCCGATAAAGCAAGTCATGGTACAATCGAATTATCTAAGAAAGAGTCTGTGAAGATTGAAACTCTAAAAAGAAAGATTGCTGCCTCTGTAGATAAGAAAACGGCTATGACCACAGTTGCTGTCACCTTTCAAAATCCTAAGGTAGCTGCAATCGTTGCTGATTCTGTTGTAGGAAAGCTACAGGAATATATTATAAATTATCGTACTTCCAAAGCGAAAGAAGATTGTGTCTATTTGGAGAGACTATTTAAAGAACGCCAGCAAGAGTATTATGTTGCGCAGAAGAAATATGCTGATTATCTAGATTCTCATGATAATATTATTTTGCAAAGTGCCCGCGCCGAGCAGGAACGATTGCAGAATGATATGAGTCTGGCTTATCAGGTGTACAGTCAGGTGGCGAGTCAATTGCAGGTCGCCAGAGCTAAAGTTCAGGAAGAGAAACCAGTATTTGCTGTTGTAGAGCCTGCTGTGGTGCCATTGAACCCTTCGGGGACAAGTAAAAAAATATATGTTCTGGCATTTATCTTTCTTTCTGTTTGTATTGTCATATTTTGGAAGTTATTCGGAGAAAATATTCTGAATAAGTTCAAAGAAATACAGGCTTAAAATCAATAGATAAGGTAATAATGGCATCAACTAACCAAATAAATAAAGTAGTAGAGTTGATTGTAGTTTTGGGAGATTTACTCATCCTGAACTTCTGTTTATTCCTGCTTCTTTTCTTTTGGAAAAAAGCATTCAATTCTTTGCCTTTTTCTTGTACTGTTTCTTTGATGATGACCTCGCTAAGTCTTTGTTATTTGGCCTGTTCGGCATCTCGTGGAAGGGCTTGGAATAGTAGAGAAATTCGTGCAGATCAGCTTGTGTTACGTGTGTTGAAGAATATCATAACATTTTCTGTCTTTTGGGCTTGTATCATGGCTTTTAGTGGAATATTTATAATTTCCCCACTCTTTTTTGTTAGTTATTTTTTTATACTCTTTGTTATTTTAAGTATTTATCGCATCATAATTCGTCATTCACTGATTAGCTATTGTGCCAAGGGTAATCATAAACGTTATGCTGTTTTTATTGGCGGAGGTAATAATATGCAGATGTTATATGAAGAAATGGAGAGTTCTCTGGCATCTATTTATGAAGTTGTAGGGTATTTCGATGTTGTTCTAAACGCTACTCTCTCTTCTAAATGTGACTATCTTGGCAATCCAGATAGCTTTGCTGATTTTATGTCAGGAAAAACAGATATAAAGCATGTATTTTGTTCATTATCAATGGAACAGGGACGATATAATGTTTCTATAATGAATTATTGTGAGAATCATTTGCTTTATTTTCATGGTGTTCCTAATGTTTCTAAGGGTTTCCCCCGGCGTATTTGGCATAGTATGGTAGGAAACATGCCAATTTTGAATTTGAGATATGAACCACTTAGCAAAATGGAGAATCGTTTATTGAAGCGAATATTTGATATAGTGCTGTCAGGGATTTTTTTAGTCACTATTTTTCCACTGGTTTATCTTATAGTGGGGAGTATAATAAAACTAACTTCTCCCGGTCCCATATTCTTTACACAAATGCGAACCGGTTTGAACGGTGTTGATTTTAAATGCTATAAATTTCGTTCCATGAAAGTGAATGAAGAGGCAGATTATAAGCAGGCAACAGCTGATGATCCTCGGAAAACTCGATTTGGAGATTTTCTTCGGCGTTCTAATATTGATGAACTTCCGCAATTTATTAATGTTTTCAGAGGTGAAATGTCGATAGTAGGTCCTCGTCCTCATATGTTGGCTCATACAGAGATTTACGCACAACTGATTGATAAGTATATGGTGCGCCATTTCATTAAACCCGGAGTAACGGGTTGGGCGCAAACGAACGGATTCCGTGGTGAAACGAAAGAACTTTCACAGATGGAGGGTCGTGTTAAGGCTGATATTTGGTATATGGAGCATTGGACCTTACTGCTTGATTTATATATCATTTATAAGACCATAGCAAATGTAATTATAGGAGAAAAAAATGCTTATTAAGATATCTTTTCAGGTATATAATGAATGCTTCAAATATATCTTACTAAAAAATAGATCAGCTTATGAATAAAAAAGAAACTCTGAAGAAACAAATTCTTCAGTTATCTCGTGAATATTATGATGAAGTTCATCGGAACTTAAAAGTATTTGAACCGGGAAAAAGTTTTGTAAATTATGGTGGCCGTTTTTTTGATGCTGAAGAACTCGTTAATTTGATTGATTCATCTTTGGACTTTTGGCTTACAGCGGGACCTTGGGCTCATAAATTCGAGAAACGTTTTGCAGACTGGCTGGGGATTAAATATTGCTCCCTGACAAATTCTGGGTCTTCTGCAAATTTATTAGCCTTTATGACATTGACTTCTCCACTATTGGGAGAACGTCGTATAAAAAAGGGAGATGAGGTTATAACAGTGGCTTTTCAACTTGTGGATTTCCCACTACAGTCACGCCTATCATTCAGTATGGTGCAATTCCGGTGTTTGTAGATGTAACGATTCCGGAGTATAATATAGATATAACTCAATTGGAAGCTGCTTATTCTGATAAAACCAAAGCTGTCATGATTGCCCATTCATTGGGTAATCCTTTCGACTTACAGTCAGTGAAAGATTATTGTGATCGTCATCATCTTTGGTTGGTTGAAGATAACTGTGATGCATTGGGTTCAGAATATACCATCAATGGTGAGACGAGAAAGACAGGAACTATAGGGCACATTGGTACTAGCAGTTTTTATCCTCCTCATCACATGACAATGGGTGAGGGTGGTGCTGTGTATACAAATGATCCATTGCTCAATAAGATAACTAATTCTTTCCGTGATTGGGGACGTGACTGCTGGTGTGTAGGTGGTGTTGATAATACCTGCAAATATCGTTTCAGTAAACAATTTGGTGAGTTACCTGTAGCTTATGATCATAAATATGTTTATTCTCATTTTGGTTATAATTTGAAATTAACCGATATGCAAGCAGCTATTGGTTGTGCTCAATTAGATAAGTTGGACAGTATCGTATTGGCTCGGAGAAAGAATTTTCAGACTTTACTTGATGGTTTGAAGGATATAGAAGGACTAATACTTCCTGAACCTCAAAAGAACTCTAATCCCAGTTGGTTTGGTTTTCTTATTTCAGTAAAGGAAGATGCAGGCTTCACTCGTAATGAATTGTCTGAATACTTGGAGAGTAAAAAAATACAAACCCGTAATCTTTTTGCGGGAAACCTGTTGAAACATCCGGCTTTTAATGAAATGCGACAAACCGGTGAAGGTTATCGTGTTGTCGGTGATTTGAAAGGTACAGATTTTATATTGAATAATACTTTCTGGATTGGAGTTTACCCGGGTATGACTGAAGAAATGCTCCAATATATGATTTCCACAATCAAGAAATTTATTGCATTCCGTAAAGTGTAAAGAATAATGAAAGCAGTCATTTTCGCAGGAGGTTTTGGAACCCGTTTGAGTGAGGCTACCAATCTTATTCCCAAACCGATGGTTGAAATAGGTGGAAAGCCTATTCTTTGGCATATTATGAAGACTTATAGTCATTATGGAATTAATGAATTTGTTATCTGTTGCGGTTATAAACAATATGTTATAAAAGAATATTTCGCCAATTATTTTCGTCATAATAGCGACCTTACAGTTGATCTGTCCAATAACAGTGTTGAAATACTTGATAATCACTCTGAAAATTGGAAAGTGACTATGGTTGATACCGGCTTGAATACCCAAACGGGAGGGCGTCTGAAACAAGTACAGAAATATATTGGTGATGAACGCTTTGTTCTTACTTATGGCGATGGGGTGGCGGATATAAATATAGCAGAAAGCATTAAGGAACATGAATTATCAGGTTGTGATATCTCATTAACAGCTTACAAGCCCGGAGGTAAATTCGGAGCTTTGCAAATAGATTTGAATAATAATAAGGTACTTTCCTTTCAAGAAAAACCGGATGGTGATCGTAATTGGGTGAATGCAGGCTATTTTGTTTGCGAACCTAAGGTCTTTGAATATATTCCTGCGTGTGATGATACTATTGTTTTTGAGCGTAAGCCTCTTGAAGGTCTGGCAAAGGACGGTAAGATGCATGCTTATCGTCATACAGGGTTTTGGAAACCGATGGATACATTACGTGATAATGTGGAACTCAATGAAATGTGGGATAAGGGGATAGCTCCTTGGAAAGTTTGGTAAATAATGGATATAGATATATTTAAAAATTTTTATAGAGGGAAGCGTGTTCTTGTAACTGGACACACAGGTTTTAAAGGTAGCTGGCTTTCTATCTGGCTTCATGAACTTGGAGCGGAAGTGATTGGGGTTGCTAAAGATCCGATGACAGATAAAGATAATTATGTGCTGTCCGGAATAGGAGGAAAAATAAAAGCTGACCTGCGTGCTGATATTCGTGATAGTCAGCGAATGAAAGATATTTTTCAGGAATATCAACCCGAAATTGTTTTTCACTTGGCTGCCCAACCTCTAGTACGTTTAAGTTATGAAATTCCCGTTGAAACGTACGAAACGAATGTAATAGGGACGATTAACATATTGGAAGCTATACGGATAACGGATAGCGTAAAGGTAGGTGTCATGATAACTACTGATAAATGTTATGAAAACAAAGAGCAACTTTGGGGCTATCGTGAGAATGAACCGATGGGTGGTTATGACCCTTATTCCAGTAGTAAGGGAGCAGCAGAAATAGCAATTGCTTCTTGGAGACGTTCTTTCTTTAATCCAGAGCAATATGAAAAACATGGTAAAAGTATAGCTAGTGTTCGTGCTGGTAATGTGATTGGTGGAGGAGATTGGGCTTTGGATAGAATTATTCCCGATTGTATCAAGGCTATAGAAGTAAACAAACCTATTGAAATTCGTAGTCCGAAAGCCATTCGTCCTTGGCAACATGTATTGGAACCATTAAGTGGTTATATGTTGTTGGCTAGTAAGATGTGGAGTAAACCTACCCAATATTGTGAAAGTTGGAATTTTGGTCCGAGGATGGAAAGTATTACTTCAGTGTGGGAAGTGGCAACGAAGGTTATTGAGAATTATGGTAGGGGGAAGTTGAAAAATCTTTCTGATTCGAACGCTTTACATGAGGCTAAATTATTGATGCTTGATATTAATAAGGCTAAGTTTCAGTTAGGGTGGGAGCCGAGGATGGATATTGACCAATGTATAGAACTTACTGTGGACTGGTATAAAAAGTATAAGCAGAATTGTACTTACAAATTATGTTTGATTGAAATTTCTAAATTTTTAGCCTAAAATGAAGAGAGCTGTTGTTACTGGTGGAACAGGATATATAGGTTCCAATTTGATAAAAACTTTATTGAAAGAGGATTGGTGTATATCTATTATTGCAGATCCAAGGTTTGGTTATTCTAATATAGAAGATATATTGTCTGAAATTGAAATTATAGAATATTCTGGTGATATTACGATTTTATTGGAATGGTTTTCTGTTAATAATCCAGATTTAGCTGCAGCAGTAATAACAGATTGTAAACCAAGTCAAATAGCAAACTTAATTCAAAGTAATATTCAATTTGGTTGTGAGGTGATGGAGGCTATGTTGAGGTCTTCATGTCGAAATTTTATTTGTACCGGTTCATATTGGCAAAATTATAATTCAAATTTATATAATCCTGTAGATTTATATGCAGCAACAAAGGAATCGTTTGAAATAATGTGCCAATATTATATTGATCGATATCAATATAACGTGATTTCGTTAAGACTTTTTGATGTGTATGGAGAAAATGATAAACGTCCTAAACTCCTAAATAAATTATGTCAAATTGCAGGAACACAACAGACGCTAGATATATCTCCAGGTGAGCAAATGTTGGATCTTATCCATATAAGTGATGTATGTAGTGCATATTTGAAAACTTATGAATATATGTGTAATCGAAAATTTTCTAGAGTTGGTGTTTTTGGTGTATGCACAGGAAAAAGATATAAGTTGAAAGATATTATATCTCTTTTTGAAAAGATATTAGGGAAAAAAATTAATGTGAATTTAGGAGGTAAATCTTACAAAGAACGCGAAGTTATGTTTCCAATATTATACAATAGTATACCTAACTGGCTTCCTAAAATTGATATTTCAGAAGGGTTAGCGAGATTTAGGAACAAATGTTGATTTATAATGTCTTTTTGTATTGTGCTAAACATGGGAGGAGCTATACTTGTCTTAATTTTAATTAATGAAGAAATTAATAAATAAACTTGGTATAGATAAAGCTATTGCTTATTCATCTGCAGCTCGAATAGTTCAAGCTGGTTCTAATATAGTAACAATCTTTTTCTTAGCGAAATACTTAAGCCAAGAAGAACAAGGGTTTTACTATACATTTGGTAGTTTGGTTGCTGTACAAGTATTCTTTGAATTGGGATTGACTAATATTATTACTCAATTTGTTGCTCATGAATATGCATATGTAACAGTTGAAAATGATAAGTCTATATATAAATCACGGTTGTCATCACTATTGCATTTTTGTATTAAATGGTATTTTTATTTGTCTATACTTCTTTTTTTTATATTGATTATTGTTGGATGGGTATTTTTTACTCATTATGATACTGAAGGTGATAATGTTTCATGGAAAATTCCATGGTTTTTAATTTCTTTTGGTACATGTTTACGGCTATTTCAATCACCTTTAAATTCATTTTTATTAGGTATGAATAAGGTCGAAGAAATGAGTCTAATTTCATTGTATCAACAACTTATATTGCCAATATCGATGTGGCTAGGATTGTATGGAGGACTAAAATTATACGTTGTTGGTATAAGTCTTGTTTTATCTGCTGTTGTGTGGTATTTATATGTATATTTCTCTAAAAAT
>USSR01000336.1 GCA_900557355.1 uncultured Bacteroides sp. | reverse complement strand
ATGAGACGAGTATTCCGGTTGGTTTCGGCTACTTTGGCTTGTTCCTTGCGCATCTCAGCCCATGCTTGCCTACCGCCGACGTCGTCTTTGGACAGGAAGTCCGCCAATTCTACAATGTAGAAAGGTAATTCCGGCTTGTCGAATGTGCTGCGCCAATCAGCAATCATAGCTGTCAACAGTGCGGCGTATTCATTGCGGCGGTCCACATTGGACTCTCCCTGATACCAGAGGACACCACGGATGCCATAGTTTTGTAACGGGGCAATCATGGCATTGTACAGGCATACCGGTTTGTAACAGAAGAACATCATTCCCGGAGCCGGAGGCATGGAAGCACCTAATCTGTATTTCCATTCTCCTTGCAGGCTTACTTCTTCATTTCCGCAAATAATCTTATAAGGCTTCTCTTTTACAAAGTGCGGATAACCGTTATTGCTGATGAGCCGTATAGTTACTGTGTTTTTTCCCGCTTTCAGTACACCTGCCGGAATGGTATAGATGCGTGGAGGATACTGGTAGGAAACAGTACCTACGAATGTACCGTTCACATAGACCGAGTCTGCATCTACAATGCAACCTAAGCGCAAGGTCGCTTCTTTTCCGTTCCACTCCTGCGGTACTTCCACTTTCTTGCGGAACCAGTGCGAACCGTTTATCGGATTCAAACCGTTGCTTCCCCAGTCGGTGGAGAATAAATCGACGGTCTGCCAGTCCTTATCGTTGTAGTTGGCGGCATACCAAGGTGTTGTTTCGTGCAGCCCTGCATCTCCCCGGTATAGGGAAGTGTTCCAGCGATAGAAGTTCAAACCTTCTGTCTGCTTAATGCTTTTCAGATACGCATCATCTTCATATTGCCGTTTCTCATTAATATACTTTGGAAATTCTTTCAGTCCTTCTTCGCTTATCCATGCCTCAACGGGAGTCCCCCCCCAACTGGAGTTTATCAGTCCGATGGGTATACTGTTCTTTTCATACATGGCTTTGGCAAAGAAGTAGGCCAAGGCGGAAAAGTTCATTACGTTTTCCTGCGTCAGCGGTTTCCAGGCAACGTAATCCGGCAAGTCCGCTTGCGGTGCATGGAAGTTGAAGATATTAGGTACTTTCAACTGCCGTATATTTGTGTTCTCATAAGCGGCAATTTCATCACGGAACATATCTGTTACCCGGCTGACAGGTAGTTCCATATTGGATTGGCCGGAGCACAACCATACATCTCCTACCAGAATATCTTTCAGTTCGATGTCATTAACTTGCAGAATGTAAGGTCCGCCCGGTTTCATTGCAGGCAGGGTGAGGGTCCACCTACCGTTTGCGTCTGCTGTAACCGTGTAAGCTACTTTCAGTTTACCACCTTTTACACCTGTAGGGGTGGCATTCTTTAGGAACTTCGCCTGTACACTTTCTCCGGCATCTGCCGTGCCCCATACTTTGATGGGTTGCTCGCGTTGCAATACCATTCCGTCAGAAATCAAAGCAGGCAACTTTACCTTTGCGTCCACCATGGAAGTAGCGCAAAGGCAAAGCAGCACTGCCAGACTCAACCTAACTTTATTAAACCTAACTTTATTAAACCTAACCTTATTCATATCTAATTTTATCTTTTACCCACAACTTAATTACTACCTACTTATACTCGTACAATTTCACATGAAGTATCTGGAATTCTCCCACTGAGATGCGTACATGTCGCCCTTGGTGATCCTGATCACCATTCAGACGGCGGATATAAGAGAACGTACCGTCCTCGTCCACCTTCACTTCATCTACGGAACCGATGCCACAACGTGCTCCTTTCCACATCACCTTATCACTTATCACTTTATCACCCTTTCCTCCTGCCTGAGCAAATCCGTCTTCGCCCAATGCCTGGGATTTAATTTGATTTTCTGTAGCTTTTTCAAACTCGATAACGATGCCACTACCAGCTACTATATATTCGTTAGGTGCCAGTTTCAGTAATATACCTCCGCCTTCGGGCCATACACTGCCATCGGTGGCGCGCGCATCCCATGGAAGGGTAAAGAAATGGCGGCAAGTTATCTTCAGATCATCCTGATAAATGATACGTTCCTTATTTTCCTGATCGAAAAGTAATCCTTTCATTGTCCCTTTACCTTGATGCTTAGCCAGCAGCGGCATGAACTCCTTTAGCGTGCGATAGCTTTTTACCAACGGAGAGTTAGGAGAGTCGGAACCACCTTCGATAGAGAACGGACTGATACCGATGGCATCATGTTCACCAAAGATGTAGAAAGCTCTTACGCCATTATTGTCTGTTAGTTTGATTTCGGGGATAAACAGCGGGTTGTTGTGCAATTTATATTGGGCTACCCAGTCTGTAAAGCCGTTGTCGTACAGGTCGGGAGCAAGAAGGTCGATGCTGGGTGCTCCGCAATGCCATATATCAATAAGGTGTGCCAGCGGACCGGCAGAAGGATATTCTCCCGGCTTCCGGTTACGGCTGTTCATGGCAGCGTTCACATATAGTGGAATATTGTAGATGGACCGGGCGCTTTGTGCCATTCTTTCCACATAGCGGGCGTAGTGCCAGGCCATAAATAATTCATCGGTGTAGATATCGGCTCCGAATACTTCTTGCCAGGTACCTTGCTTCTTGCTACCTTGGCTTTCCCATTTTTCAAGCATCCGGGGATGGAGTGTTTTCTTATTTTTCTGCAAGTAGCTCATTAATTCCGCAGGCACCGATGCATTGAACAGTGCGTTGGCTTCTTTAGAATAGTCTCTTGCATCTTCCAGCATACCTATCTCATTTTCTATCTGTATCATGATGACGGTACCTTCCTCTTTATCAATGGCTGCGACGTGTTCCAACCACTTGGAAAAAGCACGGTTGTCGGCTTGGAATACATTTTCAGAGAATGCGCTGGCTATTTCGAGTGGTTTTCCTTTTTGTGTATAAGCACGCGGATATTTCTTATAGTTTTCTTTGAACCAGAAGGGAGCATAACAACTCATGGAGTTTTTCCAAGCACCGAACCAAAGAAAGATAACTTTCAGATCGTTCTGCCGGGCTTGACGGATAACTTTATCTGTGAGGGTGAAGTCGAATTGTCCTTCTTGCGGTTCTATCAAATCCCAGTATGCGGGAACGAGTACTGTATTCAGTCCCATTCGTTGCAGCTTCGGGAAGATACTTTCGATATCTTCTGTGCATGCTGCCGATGAATTTCCTAATTCACCGCCTAAAACAAGAAATGGTTTACCGTCTACTACTAATTGAGTAGCGGTACCTTGTTTTTGTAATGTACTTTTTTGAGCATTTACATACCCAACTGTCATCACACTCAAAACTAAAGTTAAAATCCAATTCTTCATCGTTTGTCTCTGGTATTGATTTGAGATGTTTTCCATTGCAACAAAGATA
This sequence comes from uncultured Bacteroides sp., assembly GCA_900557355.1. Classification (GTDB taxonomy): domain Bacteria; phylum Bacteroidota; class Bacteroidia; order Bacteroidales; family Bacteroidaceae; genus Bacteroides. The sequence goes on along the minus strand of USSR01000336.1, from coordinate 4,141 downwards.
GTGAGCTATAATTTAGAAAGCTTTTCGCAGTGTTGCAGAAAACTTCATTTCGGTTACATCATTCCTCAATGATGTTACATAATTTTTTGTTTATCGTACATTTCCCTATTTCAAGGGGTAAAATAGGTGTTTTTACCGTATTCGGGAATAGTTTGGTAAATGGTTTGATGAATGGAATCCGGTAAGGCCGGAGCCTTACCGGATTTCCTGTCTTCACACTTTATTCAGCCGGATTTTCTTCTCCTTCTGTTTCATATGCATTCTTCCAGTCGTCACCGCTGAAATCTTCACTGATATCTTTTCCGGCAATACCATCGCATACACCTTTATAGGCATGTTTGCGACCATAGTTTGCATCGAAGAGATTGGGTGCATCGTCTGATAACCAATATTCATGTTCTTTCTTACTGTCGGTTAGCGTCCAGATAGTGATGCCTGATTGCTGAGCTGTTGGGATGTTCTCCTTGTAAGATTCAAAGATCATTTGATAAACGTCAGCCTGTGTGGCCAATTGGCTGGCGTCAGGAGTGGCGGTGCCTACTTGTACGTCCAGTTCCGTTACGCGGATTAACTTGCCGGTTGTTGCCATAGTCTGAAACATAGCGTCTATCTGGTCTCTTGTGATGCTGGTTGATACGTGCATCTGGGTACCGATGCCGTCTACGATAGGTTGTCCTGTGGCATTGTTTTCATCGATGTATTTCACGAATTCAACTAAAGCCGCCAGCTTGCTGGGGTTGCTTTCCAGATTGTAATCGTTTACATACAGCCTGGTTCCTGTAGTACAGTACTTGCGGGCATATTCAAATGCTTTTGCTGCATACTCTTTGCCAATGTAGTAACCCCAGTAGAAATGTCCGTTACCGGCTTCATTACTCCAATTCAGGGTTAAACCACTTTCTTCATTTTCTACAGGTGCGGTATCTCCATCCATGAAGGTATTATCGAATCCACGCCATTTGCTGTTATCTCCGATAGGTTCGTTGATAACATCCCATTCGGTGACGCGTTCCATTCCGGGATGTTGAGCCATATCCTTAATCCAAGCTTCCATAGCAGAGAGCAAAGCAGCTTTCTTTTCTTCTGCTGATTTAGGAATATAAGTGATGGAAGTTCCACGGGTTAGGACACGTGTAGTTGTTTTCTTTACACCAAATTTAATATTGTCTAAGTAGAAAATGGCTGCATCCTTGCCAAAGTTTATAAGGATACGGTTTATGCCTTCTTTGGAGCATGTATATTCGTGCTCACATAGTACCCATTCGTTGCTTAAAGGGATATTATGATATCCTTCACCGGAATAGTCATTGCTGTTTTGAGTAGCAAACTGCACACCGGCTCCTTCCAGAGATGTTTTGGCATAGAACTGGATGACATAGGTTTCACCTACTTTCAATGGATCATCGAAAGTATAGGCAAACTGGGCCACATAGTAGTCACTTCCGTCTGCGGGGTTGGTTAACACAACGCAATAGTCGCTGTTGTAGCCTTCTCCGCTTGCCGATACCGAGGTGGTCGAACCGTTTCCCCAGCTACCCCAACTACCTTTTGTACCACCTTCAAAGTCACTGTTGTCACCGGACAGGACATTGGTCATCGGGTCTTCTACTTTAAGACCGAACTGAATATCATCGATGTAATATGTAGCACCTACCTTTCCGAAGTTTAATATGATGCGGTTTACATCTTCAAGATCAGTGGTGAATTCATATTCAAAGTCATTCCAGTCGGTACCGATATTAAAATCGTTGTATCCGCCTTGGCTACCGTAAGTTGTTCCGTTCTGGTATTGGAATTGTAGATGTCCGGCACCTGAAGTGGATTTAGCCTTGAATTTAATCATATATGTTTTACCGGCTTGCAGAAAATCATCGAAAGTATAGGCACATTGCGCTTCCCAGGCATTTCCGTCTCCTTTGTTCTTCAATACCATGCAGGCGGTGCCGTCCGAACCCGCACCTGCTTCAACGGTTTGGCTGTCTTTATTGCTTCCCCAGCTTCCCCAGCCTCCGGTAGTTCCGCCGTTAAAGTCCGTTGCGTCACCGCTGAGTATGTTGGCGACACCTCCGCTGCTTTCCACCTTCATGGTGGGAGCAATGAGCGACTTCAGATAATTCTGATTCTGCTGGGTATGCCATAGGAAGTTATGTCCATAGATTTTTATATCGGTGGGTACAGCTTGCAGAAATGCATCTATAGTAGTGAAGTCAAGGCTACCGTCAGACTTCACTACAGCCTGGTGTTTCATTGCATTGCCGGTCGTAAACATCTGGAAGTTCTCGTCAGCTACTTGTTTGTATTGCGCGTCGCTGATATATTGGTCGGCGCCCAATCCCAGACCGATGATCATATTCGGCGTATATTGCTGTGCATATGCTTTTATATAATCATAGTTCGCTAATTTTTCCTTCAGTGCGAGGGGAATATCTGAAATCGTGACGCTTTTATCAGACTCCTTCCACTCCATTATCTGGTCGTCGCAACTGCCAAGAGTCAGTGTACAGGCCATTATCGGAAGAATGATTCTATTTAGTTTCATTTTCTGTATTCTTTAAATGTTCTTACTATGTTTATTCTGCGGTCTCTTCATCTTCTGGATAATCAGAGATTACTACACTTTTGCAAGGCACTATACGCCAGTTGTCAATGTAGATTTCCGGTCCGGTGAATGGGGCTGAAGTAACCTCTACATCCAGATAAGAGAAGTCCGTATTCACAAATCCCATACCGAAATTGCGGTAAGTAGCGGCGTTACGGTCGTCGATTACAGTCTGGAATGTAGGCTGAGTCGCTTCTTTATCCGCGATGAGAGTTGCGTATTTATTGAATTGGCTGAAAGGAATAGTAACCGTTTGCCAGCCTTTGGTAGAGAAGGGGACAATACCTTCGCTGGTGATCCAGGGCACATAGAAAGCTACCACATTATTAGCGCCATCGTCATCAGAACCTATGCCTGCATAGTTGAAGTTATTGATTAAACAGATCTGAATATGTCCTGTACCCGACCATGGGTTTGCAACGTAAATGTCGAACTGCAATGCCACTTCCGTGAGCGGAGTAGTAGCGGGGATATATTTAGTCATGCGGGTCCAGTCATCCAGTTCGTCATCATTACCGGCAGTCCAGCATTCGGATGCACGCGGCTTTCCTGAACTGATACCGGCAGTGAGCAGACGCTTTGGAACAATCGGAAGGCACTTGCCGCGTCCGGAACCGGCGGGATCATCTGCCAGGTCGTCTGTATTAGTCATAGAACCCGTTTCGCTCCAACTCCAGGAACCTTGCGTTCCGTTTCCGTCGAAATCCAGAATCATGCAGGAACTATAATTGAAATAAGACGGAGATTGTGCTTGTCCGTTGGCTCCTTCTGAGAGAATATAACCACCTTCTGTAACACCACTCGGCATTGTAAATGAATACCAGTCGCCATCTTCAGAGTTGGTGATGTCGGTGACTTCTATGCCTCCGGGAAGGGTAACTTTAGTGGTTTCGTCAAGACCTGTACCATAAACGGTGACTGTTTCTTTAGCTTTGGGCAATGTGTTGCTTATGCTGGTAACAGTAGGAGATGCTGCGCGTATTATGAAATCATAAGTTGTTTGGGTCTTATCTTTCACAAACAGAATAACATCGCGGTCTTCGGGTTCGGCATCTACAACAGGAGTATTGCTGTTTATCTGGATGAGCATGGACTTATCCGTCACATAGGCACGGTTGAAATAAGTTTCATATCCATTGATATAGACTTTCTTCATGCCATATAATCCACTACCTTCCACACGGATCAGTTGACCGAGGCGTGCAAAAGTAACCGGCCGGTCGGGTACGGAAGATTCATAATCTTCCAGATAGATCTGGTCAATAACTATCTTGACGTCTTGATACTTGTCATCAAAGTATTCATCATCATCGTTGCATGAGATGAAACCTGCCGACAGAAATGCCAGGCATAGTAGCCAGGTATATTTTAAACTTTTCATATCTTCTTTCCTTTGTTAATTTTAAAACAAATCAGTAACAGTAACTTCGCGTTCACCGAATTCGTAGGCCACAGGGGCATTGTTCAATTCTGGGTTACGTCCACGGTCAACATCGGAGATCGGTAACGTAAGGTTGTTTACAGTGGCGGTAAGCACGCCGA
>USSR01000335.1 GCA_900557355.1 uncultured Bacteroides sp. | reverse complement strand
GCTGGATTGCCGATGAAGATGGTAAGGTTTTCATCTACTATGCTTCTTCGGATACGCGGATGCATGTGGCTACTTCTACGGTTGATAAACTGGTGGACTATTGTATGAATACTCCGGTTGATGGCTTGTCTTCTTCTGCTTCTGTGGAGACGTTGAAGAGGCTAATTGACAAGAACCTTAAACAAAATCTTAATTTATTTAGATATTAAATATTAGCTGACAGCGTTCTGCACAGAATTAATATTTTATATTTGATACCTAATATTTAGTATCATGGCAACACTGAAAGAGAAAATTGGTTATGGCTTTGGCGATATGTCTTCTTCTATGTTCTGGAAGATATTCTCCTATTATCTGCCTATATTTTATTCAAATATATATGGTTTGAGTCTGGCGGATACCGGTGTCCTGTTGCTGGTGACGCGCATTTGGGATGCCGTCTCTGATCCGATGATGGGGATAATAGCTGACAGGACGCATACACGTTGGGGGAAATACCGTCCTTATCTGTTATGGATTTCCCTTCCGTTTGCCGTTTGTGGTGTATTGATGTTTACCACTCCGGATTTTGGGGCGACGGGTAAGCTGGTCTGGGCATATGTCACGTATATCATGATGATGACGGTCTATACGGCTATCAATGTGCCTTATGGCGCTATGCTTGGAGTAATGACAGATGACTCGGATACGAAAACCGTGTTTTCTTCTTACCGGATGTTTTTTGCCTATGGAGGCAGTTTTATTGCGTTGTTTGCCTGGGAGCCGTTGTGTACATGGTTTAAGGATATGACTGGTTCAGTGCATATCAGTTGGCAATATTCTATGATAGTGATTGCTACTCTATGCTTCCTCTGTTTCCTGCTTTGTTTCCGGATGACGCGCGAATATGTGAAAACCGTGTCTACTGCTTCTATCGGGAAAGACTTCAAGTCTTTGCTGGCTAATGTTCCCTGGTGGCTGCTTATCGGGGCGGCACTGTGTTCCAATCTCTTTTGTACGGTGCGGGGTGCTACGGCTGCTTATTTCTTTAAAGATTATATTGGTGACAGTATATTCCTGAACTTGGGTGATTTCACAATTTTGTTCTATGCCGGATTGTTCCTTGGTGTGGGCGAAGTGTCGAATATGATAGGAGTAGTGCTGGCTGTACCTCTTTCACGCGGATTGGGTAAGAAATCCACTTATATCCTGACGATGGCTGTACTGGCTGTATTAAGCATTTTGTTCTTCTATCTGCCTTGTACGCCGGTGGGCTTCTGGCTGATGCTGGTGATGCAGGTCATCATTTCAATCTGTACGGGCATTGTGTCTCCGCTTGTCTGGAGTATGTATGCCGACGTTTCTGATTATGCTGAGTTAAAAGACGGTACAGCGTCCACGGGACTGATATTCTCTTCTTCGTCGATGGCGCAGAAGTTTGGCGGTGCCTTCGGAGGGGCGGCTGTGATGTGGATACTTGCGGCGTTCGGCTATAACACTGCAGAGGGAGTGGTGCAGACAGAGGAGGCGTTGACGGGGTTAAACTTGCTGATGAGTTGGATTCCTGCTGCTGTGGCTGTGCTGGCAATAGTGGTTGTATACTTTTATCCGCTGACGAAGGACCGGGTGGCAGAGATTAATGAGAAACTGAAACCTATCAGAAATTCTCTTTAATGGTGTGTAGTTTGATTCTATATTGTAAATGGCTAAATTATAGACTATGGATGTTAGGAATATAAAGAAAGAGATGGAGGAAGAGTTGGTAGCCGATATTCTTCCCTTCTGGATGAAACGAATGACGGATGAAGCAAATGGCGGTTTCTATGGGCGTATCACCGGAATCGGAGAGCTGATGCCGGAAGCTGAGAAAGGTGCTATTCTGAATGCTCGTATCCTCTGGACCTTTTCGGCTGCCTACCGCCTGCTGAAGAAAGAAGAATATCTTGTGACGGCAACTCGTGCCAAACGGGTGATTATTGAAAACTTCTATGACAAAGCTTTCGGAGGCATCTATTGGTCACTCGATTATAAAGGTTGTCCATTGGATACGAAAAAGCAGATATATGCCATCGGTTTTGCTATCTACGGACTGAGCGAGTATCACCGTGCTACGGGAGATGCTGAGGCGTTGGAGTATGCGATTCGTCTTTTTGAAGATATTGAGAAGTATAGCTTCGACCCTGTGAAGAACGGATATTGTGAGGCGCTTACCCGTCAGTGGGGCGAGATTGCCGATATGCGGCTCAGTAATAAAGATGAGAATGAGCGCAAAACGATGAATACACACCTGCATATATTGGAACCCTTTATCGCGTATGGAAAGACGAACGTTTGAAACAACAGTTGCGCAATCTGATAGAACTATTTACGGATAAGATTCTTAATGTCGAAACAGGCCATCTGGAGCTCTTTTTCGATGATGACTGGCACAGTAAATACCACATTGTTTCTTACGGACATGACATCGAGGCTTCCTGGCTGATACATGAAGCCGCCTTGGTGCTGGGAGATGAGGCTTTGCTGGAAAAAGTGGAACCGCTGGTTGAGTTTATTGCTGCTGCAGCCGATGAAGGATTGGCTCCTGACGGCTCCATGCTGTATGAAACCTTTCCGGATAAGCAAAAAACTGATACCGACCGTCATTGGTGGGTGCAGGCGGAGAATGTAGTGGGGCACGTTAATCTCTATCAGCATTTTGATGATGAAGTAGCGTTGCGGAAGGCTTTTTGCTGCTGGGACTTCATCAAAAAGAGCCTGATAGATAAAAAGGATGGTGAATGGCATTGGAGTGTACGTGCCGATGGTACGGTGAATACCGAAGATGATAAAGCCGGATTCTGGAAATGTCCGTACCATAACGGGCGTATGTGTTTAGAAGTAATGGAACGCTTGCTTTTTTAGCAAGCGTTCCTGAAACATACTGTTTTAAATAACTTCTCATCAAGCAACCGGAGCGCTTCCGCCTTGTCTGCCGTTCTGATGACGAGCGAAACGTCATTCTCGTCGCTGCCGTATGAAATCATCCTTAACGGAATATCCTTCAGCGCGTCCATGATGCGGGCTTCGGTCTCTATGCCTGCCGACTTCCTGTTTCCTATGATGGAGATGATGCTCATACGGTCCTCCACCCATATCCGGGCATACCGGTTGAGTTCCCGCAGGATGAGCGACAGATACTCCTTGTTGTCGGTGGCTATCGACAGGTTATCGTTGGACGAAGTGAGGAGGCAGGGCATCGTCTTATATTTGGAGAAGGTGTCGAGAACTTTACTGATAAACATATAAGGGCGCAGCGCATTGTTCGATTCAAAACGGATGTGGATGATGCCATCTTTGGCGGCTATTGCTTTTGTGGTTTTGCCTTTCTGCTCGTTGTTTGATATATAAGTGCCTTCCATGTCCGGCGTCGTGGGGTTAAGCAGGCGGATGGGGACATTCCCTTTCCATGCCGTGGCCAGACAAAGCGGATGCAGTATCCGGGTGTTGAAGTAGGTGAGCCGTTCGGCTTCACTGAAACTCAGTTCCCGTATGGTGGCGGCATCTTTCACAACCAGCGTATCATTGCTACGGATGTTGGCATCCGTCCATATCTCTATTTCTTCTGCCTGGAGGGCGGTGCCGACGAGGGCGGCGGTATAATCGCTGCCACCTTGCTTCAGATAGTCGGTTTCGCCGAAAGCATTCCTGCAAATACTTCCCTGGGTGATGAATAAGCGTGTGCCGGGGTAGGGGGCGCAGGTCTCTTTCAGTTTATCGGTGATGTACTCTTGGTCCGGTTCGCCGTCCAGTCCTGTGCGTATGAAGTCGAAGGCACAGATGACACGGTTGTCCACTCCCTGCTCCTGCAAGTAAAATCCCATAAGGGTGGATACCAGTAAGTCGCCCTGTGCCAGTATTTCCTTTTCATCGGTAGAATAGAATGGTTCCAGGCTGTATTTCCAGATAGCCTGAAAACAGTCGAGGATGCTTTTCACCGCTTCGTGCTTGATGTTGTCGTCCGAAAGCAGTTCGTTGGCAAAGTCGATGAACTGGAATTCGAGTTTGGTTATTTTCTCGTGGGCTTCTTCGATGTTGCGGCCGAAGAAGCAGGCAGCTATTTCGTCCAGATGTTTGGTGACATTTTCCGCTGCGGACAATACGACGATTTTGGGTTCGTTGTTGCGGATCAGTTCTGCTACGTGTTGCATCCCCTTTACGGATGCGGTGGAATTTCCATCGAATTTGTAGATTTTCATATTCTTTTATTTTTAGTCGTTTATATAAATCGGTTCAGGCTTCTTATCCTTTTCCTTTCATTTTGGAGTGATTTTATCAAAATGAAACGGAGGTGAAGAAAGCCGTTTATTTCTCCCGAAGCCTTTATCTCCTTGTATTCGTGCGGTTAAGCAGCCGAAGACGTTACGGGGAGATTTGCTTCTCTATCATAAAAGTTCAAAAGATGTGCCGTGGCATTTCGGGAAAAGCTTTATATTTGCACACCCTGTTTTTTACCATTATCAGTTTAAAACTTATCTGAAGAGATATGAGTAAGATTTTAATCGTTGACGACGAGGTGCAAATCCGTACCTTGCTGGCACGTATGATGGAGTTGGAAGGATACGAAGTCTGCCAGGCCGGTGATTGCAGGGCTGCTCTGCGACAGTTGGAAGTCCAGAACCCCGATGTAGCTTTGTGTGATGTGTTTCTGCCCGACGGGAACGGGGTAGACCTGGTGCTGTCCATCAAAAAGGCGGCTCCCAATGTGGAAGTCATTCTGTTGACCGCCCACGGCAATATCCCCGACGGGGTGCAGGCCATCAAGAATGGGGCTTTCGATTATATCACCAAAGGAGATGACAATAACAAGATTATTCCCCTCGTCAGCCGTGCGGTAGAGAAGGCCGCAATGAATGTCCGCCTGGAGAAGTTGGAGAAGAAGGTGGGGCGGACGTACTCTTTCGATTCCATATTGGGAGAGTCCAAGTCTCTGAAAGATGCTGTGTCGCTGGCGCAGAAAGTGTCGGTGACCGATGTACCTGTGTTGCTGACCGGAGAGACGGGAACAGGCAAGGAGGTGTTTGCGCAAGCTATCCATTACAGTAGCAAGCGTGCACGGCAGAATTTCGTTGCGGTGAACTGTTCCTCGTTCAGCAAGGAATTGCTGGAGAGTGAGATGTTCGGGCATAAGGCAGGTTCGTTTACCGGGGCGCTGAAAGATAAGAAAGGGCTTTTTGAGGAAGCGAACAACGGGACTATCTTTCTGGATGAAATCGGCGAGATGGCTTTTGAACTGCAAGCGAAGTTGCTGCGTATCCTCGAAACAGGTGAATATATCAAGATAGGCGATACCAAGCCGACACGCGTCAACGTGCGCATCATTGCGGCAACCAACTGCAATCTGCCGGAAGAGATAGCCAAAGGGCGTTTCCGTGAAGATTTGTTCTATCGCCTTTCGGTGTTCCAGGTGCACTTGCCGCCGTTGCGTGAGCGTGCGGGAGACATCCGCCTGTTGGCAAAGGCTTTCGTGAAGAACTTCTCCGCACAACTGGCACGTTCGATAACCGAGATTACTCCCGAATTTCTCACTACGCTTGAACTGCAACCGTGGAAGGGGAATATCCGTGAACTCCGCAATGTGATAGAGCGCAGCCTCATCGTCTGCGAAGGGGAACGGCTGACTATTGCCGACCTGCCTCTCGACATCCAGAATGCCCATTATGAACAGTCGGATGAAGAGACTCCCGGCAGCTTCGAGCTTTCGGCCATGGAGAGGCGGCACATCGCCCGCGTGCTGGAATATACCAAAGGCAACAAGACGGAAGCGGCTCGGCTGCTGAAAATCGGATTGACGACGCTGTACAGGAAGATTGAGGAATATAAGCTCTGAGGTGCATTTCGGGGCGTGCAGCGACGGGCTTTTCGGAAAACATTGCTATCTTTGTGTTGTTCAACTGAAAGAGATAAGAGATTATAATTACGAATAGGAGGAAAGCTAATGAAACGACCTGATCTTGTCCGTCGTATTGCAGAAGTGATGCATCATATTGCTCCCGATGCGAAGACCATTCTTTATGGTTCCGAGGCCCGTGGTGATGCTCGTCACGACTCAGACATTGACTTGCTTATCTTGCTTGATGATAGCGAAGAACTCACTCCCGATAGGGAACTTGAACTTCGTCGCCCTCTCTCTGAACTGGAAGCACAGACTGGAGTAGCCATTAATGCATTAGTGCTTCTCCGCCATGCTTGGGAACAACTTGTCAGTCCATTTACTATAAATGTTAGTCGGGAGGGCATCGTGTTATGAAGCAACAGTTAGATGCCGAAACTCGTGCGGCAATGGTTGATTACCGCCTGGAACGTGCTCACAGCACTCTTGGAGAAGCAGATTTACTATATGGTGGCGGATATTTCAATGCTGCTGTTAATCGGTTATATTATCTATTATGCGGCTACTGCTCTTTTATTAAGTCATCACATAGAAGCGGCTACGCACAATGGCGTGAAAACACAACTTTCCATGCACTTTGTTCGTAGCGGATGTCTTAGTCTGGAACATAGCACTACTTTTGGTTTACTTTTCGACAAGCGGCACAGTAGTGATTACAGTGATTTCGCTTATTGTGATGCGCTATTAGTTAATATGCTCCGTCCTCGTGCAGAAGCTTTTATTGTCGCAGTTGAAGCTTTGATTAAAGGAAACGATTAAATTCGTTTAATCTGCTATCTATCTTCTTTTACCATTTACTTTTATATGTATCTATATTCTATCTGAACTGTGCTTCGGATAGAATGCAGGATAAAACTCATCTCGCACTATTTTGATAAATACCCTTTCAAAATGAAAGGGTATTTCTGTTTTATACTTTTCTGTTTGTAACTCTCACAATCTTGGATATTAGACTATTATGCACTATCCTGCATGTCTGGCACACAATTGGCATACCTAAACACGATGAAATAATAGTATCAATTTAAAAAAGGTAAAAGACATGGGAATAACGGTTTCATTTATCATCTGCCTGCTGAGCGGGTTGCTCGCTTTCGGGCTGTTCTGGAAATGTGTGGATTGGTTTGAACGAATTTAGGGAGGAGAAGTATGTACACAACATTATTTGTATTAGGTATTGCGGTTTTCGGGTATTTGATGTATGTGCTCGTGAAGCCGGAGAAGTTTTAGGCAATAGAGGTATCATTCTATTAATGAATTAGAGAAATGAACACAGAAATTTTAGGTGTAATCCTGCAAATTGTCCTGATGGTGGCGTTGGCTTATCCGTTGGGACGGTATATCGCAAGGGTCTATAAAGGACAAAAGACATGGTCGGACTTCATGAAGCCGATTGAGAGACTTATTTTTAAAGTGTGCGGCATCAACCCCGCCGAGGAAATGAACTGGAAACAGTTCTTGAAAGCGCTTCTGATACTGAACGCTTTCTGGTTTGTGTGGGGCATGCTGCTGTTGGTCAGCCAAGGCTGGCTACCGCTGAACCCGGATGGCAACGGCCCGCAGACGCCGGACCAGGCGTTCAACACCTGCATCAGTTTTATGGTGAACTGTAACTTGCAGCACTATTCC
>USSR01000334.1 GCA_900557355.1 uncultured Bacteroides sp. | reverse complement strand
CACGTAATTTAGAATAGCATCCGGCATCTGCCGTCTGGCGATGATAGGCAGGAAACCGTCCGTTGCAAAATGAGTCAGCACAATATCGGTTTCCGGATTAACTTCCAAAGCATGACGGATTTCCCCCTCCACTCCACGCACCTGCTCCTCGGGCGTAAAACCATTTGTCATATCGTTCGCAGATCCATCAATGAACAGCAAATCTATTTTACCTTTCGACAATACATCGTTATCCAACCGGAAGGCTCCGGGTGTACTTCCTGTAGAACTGATACCGGCTTCTACGAACTCAAAAGTTGTAAAAGGGAAACGCTGTTGCAACTGTTGTTCCATCATGTCTTTCCACCCCACCATCTCTGTGATGGATCCACCGATAAAAGCTACCCTTCCCCGACGTTCCCGTTCAAACTTAATGAACGAGTTGTTCAGACTGCCACGAATGGTGTAGTGCTGGAACTTCTTATGTTCAGGCTGTTGGCGCATAATAAAATCGACTATAGGTTGAGGATCTTCAAGACTATGCGGATGGTGGTCGCATCCCGGTTTTATTATCAATTCCACATTTCCACCCAATGCCAGGTAACGTTTACGCATCACCATCATGTTCTCCTCAATCGGTACACTCCGGTCGCTGTCTCCACAAACACTGATAATGGGCACACCCGCTTTGGCCAATGGTTCCAGATTGTCTATGGGATTGCCGTCAAAACGATCAATGGTTTCTTCCGTCAGGTTCCATTCTTTCAACAAAGTTTTCCATGCTGCCTTATGCAATCTCTTCAGGCAAGTGAACACATCACTGAGTGGTGCATCAAGATAAAGGCAAGCAACGTTATCCGGGTTTCGAGAAGCCCAAATGACAGAATAGAGTCCTCCACGGCTAAACCCTTCCATTACTACTTTAGAAGAAAGCCCGTAATTCTCCACCATTTCCTTGTAGAAACGGTTACCCAATTCAATAGCCCACGGACTGGCATAATCATTTGTAACATCCAGATAAGCCACGTGGAAACCTCTTTCCAACAGGGCTTTATCCACAGCAGGAAACGCATCGAAGAAAGCCGGACGCCATATCCACGGATTACCGGCAGCAGCTTTTTGAGGCACAACAACAATAGCGTCCCGTCCCTGGAATTTAAAATCATAACGGTCTCCTTCATGCCATTTGCTTTTAGAAATACCGTTTTCTATTTTCCCTTGAACGGGAGTTGAGTAAAAGGATATTGCCAGCACCCAAAGCAGGCAAAAGAAATAAGGAAAACTTTTTATGTTCATAACATTCTCATATACAGGTTATTAAAGAGAAAACCGAAGGACGAAATTATTTCTTCCAGCTTACTGTATGGAAAGAGTGAGGTGGCAGAGTCAATGTAACTTTCTGTCCCCCTATTTCAATGCTCATCGTCTCTTCTGTATCAGTCACATTGGCAACAATCACACTGACCGTACCATCCGGATTTACGAAAGCCAACATATTTTTATCTGACGGTGTTTCCAGCCTATAAGCACCTGTCTGCACAAAATGCCCTAAATGCTTCATCAGATAGAATTCCGGATTATACTTCACGGTTTGTTGCTTCTTGTCAATGGACACCATAGAATTCTGATTCCATCCCCAAGGACTGATGCCCGGAGTAGGAAGAATCATATTCCAATAGTGATAAGAATTGATGCCATTACTGAAATAGTGCTTCATCAGGTTCCATGTATATTCAGCATAATCCCATGAATTTGCTCCGTTACCACATTCTGTCTCGGTTTGCATCAAGTTCAGATTAGGATATTCACAATGGATAGTCGGAATAGCTTTCTTACCATCCCACTGGAAGCCAACGCCTTTAATGTACTTAGCTGCCTGTTCATCCCGCAAAGCAGTGCGCACATAATCCGGATTGGACGTATTGATAGTTCCAAAATAAATATCAGTTTTGATATTTTCCCGCTCAAAAGTCGGTCCCAGATAATGCCCCAAGAAAAAAGTCAGATCTTCCGTGCGCCATTTACAACTGGGAAAGACCTGGTTGGAACAAGGCTCATTCTGGACATGAATACATTCCAGTGGCAATCCTTCGGCTTCATAGGCTTTGATAAAACGTGCAAAGTAATCGGCATACGTTTTCAGATATCCTTCCTCCATCCGGAAACCTGTACTGAACTCTGCTATAGCCTCGCGCGGAAGTAATCCATTCACATCTTTCTCTCCAGACGGACGAACCGCAGAAGCATAATGATTATTCGTCTTCATCCAAGCCGGAGGACACCAGGGAGAAGCCCAAATACGCAAGTCAGGATTTATCTGACAGGCAGCTTTAATATAAGGAATCAGAATATACCTGTCACGGTCGATATTGAAATTCACCAGGTTAAAGTCTCCCGCAACATCCGCAGAAGAGTAGAAACTCAGGGCAAAGTCATTGGCCCCCATCGGAAGACGGCAATAGTTAAAGCAAGCTCCATCTTTGCTGAAGATAGCTTGAAGAACAGCTTCACGATCTTCAGCCGACAAAGCATTCAGCGCATCCCACCCCATTTCATTGAAGCAGCCGCCTATACCCGTAATCAACTGTAAGCGTTGAGTCGGGTCAAGCACGATCTCTGCTCCGGTAGTTGCACGTTCCGGCTTTACCTTTTGTTTCACCCACGGAGAAGTCTGAGTGGTAGTATACCACTCGACTTTCTGCGCTGAAACAGTTCCACTCAACAGGAACAATAAAATCAGACTTATTAACCTCATAATCTATCTCATTTTCTTTGTTTCACCATCTGGATAGTTCCATCTTCATTGTAATAAAGTTTATCCACACAAATAGAACGTAGCCAATCATGATTGGATAAAGCACTGTTGTGATAAAATGCAAACCACTGACCTTTATATTCTACGATAGAGCCATGATTGGTATAGCTATCGGTAGGCTCCATATAGATACCCATAGATTTCCAAGGACCGAGCGGGTTATCACTGATAGCATAACGCATACGGTTGTCACCTTTCACGCCATCGTTCCAATTTTCATCGTGGTTATCGGAATAAGAGAGATAGTATTTTCCATTATATTTATGAACCCATGTAGCTTCGTGGAAGTCTTCCAGACCTTCCATTTCCTTCATTTCTCCATCCAGTTCCACCATATTATCTTTCAGCTTGCCGCCTTTACAAATCTGGCCGCCACCGTTATAGATATAAGCCTGACCGTCATCATCCACAAATACACAAGGGTCAATCAACGGGTCCATTCCTTCAATATATCCCTGCACAGTAAAGTTAGCAGCCGGTTCCTTGCTGGTAGCTACACCGATCTTCCAACTATTATTCCATTTCGTGTCACTGGGATGCGGGAAATAGAAATAGTACGTACCATCTTTGTAAGCACAGTCGGGAGCCCACATAAATCCGCCTTCTTTGCGCCCCCAGGGAACTTGTGATGAATTCAAAATTTCACCATGATCTGTCCAATTCACCATATCATCAGTAGAGAATACATGGTAACGGTCCATCAAATCGCAACCACGCGGAGGATCGATATCATGAGAAGCATATACATACAAACGTCCATCCGCCCATACATGTGCCGAAGGATCGGCTGTGTACATATGCGTGATAAATGGATTGGGAGCCATACTGTCAATACCGGCTGTTTCTTCTTTAGCCGAATTGCTTTTAGGGGACTGACAAGAGAATATAGCTCCTACCAGAAATAATGCAAAAATAGAATAAAAATGTTTTTTCATAAGTAATGCGTTTTATATTAGTAATTAATAGCAACCGTTGCTATTGATAATCGATTGTAGCTTTATAAGTTTTCCCTTTCTTCAACTGAATAGTACGATCATACGTCTGACCGGCTTTCATTCTTATTTTCCGGTCTTTCGCTGAATACAAGGTTACAGACACCTTATTTTGTGAAAGATTCCATGAAAGATGTTCGATGGTAACTCCGCAACGAGTCTTTATTCCACCAATGCTACCTTGCCGGATACCATCCACCAAAGCTGGTAATAAATCAACACCTTCTTCATTGGAGCCAACCAGCATTTCTATCAGTACCCCGGGTACGGAATGACAAACATCAGTACAGAAAGTACCATGGTTCGGATAATGTGCGGTAGACAAACTGTTATAATAGAAATCCTTCTGAGTAAGCGTCATCATTTTCTTCTTTAGCGAAAAGGCATCATGCAGTCCGGCAGCAATCAAGGCAGCGTGAAGATAGCCGTGACCGGCATTCTCGTAATTATATTGATCACGCATTTGCAGCGCCCTGTGAGCAGCCTTGTAAAGTTCCGGTGTCTTATCTTCCGAGAATTCCCGATAGGGCCATACCATCATCAAATGACTGGAATGACGATGATTATAGCTCTCTTCAAGTCCCGACCAGCCCCACTCTTTGATGGCGCCATCCTTATTAATCCGATAGGGAGGCAATTCATTCAATAAGCGTTGCCAACGGACTTTACCACCATTTATACCCTGTTCTTCACCCAATAAATCGCATACCTTAACCAATGTAGACAGCAGGAAACGGGCTCCGGAAAGATCAAAAGCGGAATTATTAAGCAAAGATACCCGCAAATTGGACGGCTGGTTTTCCGGTGAAACAGATCCTGCAATAATGTAGTGTCCTTCCTCATCCTTGTACTTCAGGAAGTCTTCATAAAAATCTCCCATACACTTCAGCAAAGGGAACAAACGATTTTTCAGGAAGCCTTGATCTTCCGTTATCAGATAGTGTTCCCAGAAAGGATAAAGTAACCAGGCTTCTTCACCTGTCGCATAATGGTAAGGGTAGAAATCATTGATAGAGGCCATTAGTCCTGAAGAAAGTCCGGGTGTGTTTCCACAGGCCAACATTCCCCGACAACCCAATAGTTTGGCAGCATTGGTTTCAAAGTCTTTCCGCCACACCTCATTCAGATGGAAATAGCCTTCCATCACTTCAGGCATGGCACCCGTATTGCCACCACTGACTTGCAGATTCAGATTGGCATCCAAATGATAGTAACCACCCCATCCGGCATTACAGTCGCCAGTCCAGATTCCCAACAAATCAGGAGGAGTCAGTTCGTTTCCAGAAGATAGGAAATGATACCTTCCGGCATCAAAGATACGCTCCCACAAAGCCAGTACAGGCTGGTCGGTATTCTTTTGCTTCTCCAACAGCTCTTCGTTAGATAGTGAGCGTTCCTGAGGAGTCGCGCCCAAATCAATCCGCACCCGATTATAAATAGAGGTGTGGAGAGCTTTATGAGCTTTCAATAATCCATTATAATTGGCACGAATCGCATCGAGTCCTTTTTTCAGAAGTCCTTTATTCCATTCAGCCTCACAATTCTCCGGATACTTTTGAGTTCGGGACAGTAAAAGGATTTCCGAGGCATCCTTTATGTATAAGGTATCGTTACGCAAAAAAGAAGAGCCTCCTTTCTGTTTCACGCGGATACCTCCTTCATAGCCTATGGTATCCATAGGTGCGGCATAGTTCACACGGATATTCAGATAGTCTTTCGTATGCAGACATTTTGTTTTCAGTCCTTTCGGGAAATTCATCTCTGCGGGCATTTGCAAACTGATGGCACAATTTAGTTTACCAGCAGAGGATGCCTGTAGCTCGAAGACTGCAACATCGGCATCTCTTGAAACAAACGACCGACGCTTCCATGCTCCACGCTCATCACTCCACTGGACAGTAATTTCACCAGTTTCATAATTACAAATACGGCGATAATCTCTTACCGCTCCGGAAGCATCCATATCTATTTTAAGTGCAAAGCCCGGATGTCTTCCACCATCTCCCCCGTCCTGCCAATGCGAGGTACGGACAGCCAAATCATTCGCTTCTTTAAACTTCCCGGTTGCGCAGTACTTCTTTATCAAATCGAGCGTATCACGGGGAACCTCCGCAAACGTGCGCGGGTTCTGCCGTGGAAAGTTGAAAGAGCGATCATTGAATACCACCGTTTCGTGCAAAGGATTTCCAAAAACCATGATACCCATCTTACCGTTACCTGCCAGCAGAGCTTCCTGCCACTTCGCATAAGTCTCAGGAAAATGAATGGAATATCCTTGACGTACAGCCGACTGAGCGCATACTCCCAGCGATGCTATACCGATTAATATGGAGTATAGTATCTTTTTGTTCCACATAATGACCTTATTTATTTCAGTGTGAGTAATCTGCTGCGCTTTAAATTATACCCTTCAGCAGAAATGGCGACTTTTCCCCGGGATACATATTCCACCGTTACCGTTCTCTTCTCTCCCGGTAACAGGTTAAAATAGCCGTCGGAAGCATAAGCCGGCAAAATACGTTTATCTGTATCCGCCTCACGGACATTGAGTTTCAGAGCGAGGGCAGGCATTGCTCCGGTGTTCTGTAATTCTATTTGTATCTGACTCTCCTTTTGCCGGATTAGTTTACAGTTTATGGAAGCTTCTTCCAAAGCATTGAATCCCTGGAAATCACCCTCACCGTTATCTTGCCAATAATCATTGATCGAAATAACCTTGCCACGCTTATCCTGAAGTATCAAGCGTTCCATATATACTCCGGATGCAGAAATTGGTTTATCTTGTACGAAGCACTCGGTCAATCCATTAGCCAATACATTCAGCTTGGAAGTGCGTTTAAACAATACCTTACCTTCAAGGGAATAAACTTCATATATAACTTTAGCCCCCTTTATTTCTTTTAAAGAAGTATTTACAACCACTACTTTCTGATCATCCAGATTCTTCTGAATATGAATCGGCTCACACGCTTTACGGCATCCATAGAAAGAACCGAAAGTTTCATAATCCCAGGAATAAATCTGCCAAACCATACTGGGCCAAGCCGGGTGACTCATCCACAGCAACAGCCCACTTGTGCTATTCCACATTTTACTGTTCCAAGCTTCCATCATGGCGCGGTGACTGTCGTAATTGACAATCTGTGCTTTCCGGCTAAAATCTTTCAGGTCCGTCGGCTTTCCATATTTCCGGTCTATCGCCTCCATAAATTCTCTTTGCCCCCCATGTAAATCATGGTAATACCACACATCACTGATGGGCCAGGCATCTTTCACATCCATCATAGCCAGGATGGATTCTTCCGTAGGAATGGAAGTTGAACCTTGTTCCGTATTGAACCCATGTGCCCGATCGCGATAGTAATCCACCGGATTCTTATGATAGTTCCATGGTCCGCTTGGTCTCAGGTTGCAATGGGTAGAATTCGGACTGTAATAACGGGTACCGTCTTTCTCGGCAATCATCTTTGCCAGATGTTCTTCGATATAAACAGGTGCAAAGCCTTCATTCCGGGGATTCCAGACAGCAATGGAAGGATGATTGCGGAAACGTACCACTACATCTTCTGCATTCCGTAAGAATAGGTTATCATCATTTATCGGCATATTGTAGCCTTGCGTACTCAGCCAGAAGTCATTGAAAACCAGCATACCATATTCATCACACAATTCATAGAAGTTCTCTTCCGTACTCTCGCCCGTCCAGTTGCGGATCATATTAAAGTTCGCTTCCTTGTGCAACCGGAAATAAGGTT
>USSR01000333.1 GCA_900557355.1 uncultured Bacteroides sp. | reverse complement strand
GGTAGCGGTTGTGATTTGCTTTCAAATTAGTATCTTTGAACCATTGGGAACAATCGGCTTTGCCGATATCAAGGAGCTAGACGGTTGTGATTTGCTTTCAAATTAGTATCTTTGAACCATTGGGAACAATACATTTCATATAATAAGATGTAATTCAATTAGTTACAAAGAAGATTAGAAAAGAAAAAAGAAGACTGTTCCCAACACAAAATCTCGCATTAATGCGAGATTTTGTGTTCTAAAACAATTCCAATTGCTGCCCTGGTGTATTGACACTCTGCGCCTTCTTTCCATAGAAAAGTTCTATGTCCCCAAATTGTTTATCCGTAATACACATGACTCCGACATGCCCTAGTTCCGGAAGGAAAGATTTAACTCTTTTTATATGTACTGCTGCATTCTCGCTACTAGCACAGTGACGTACATAAATGGAAAACTGAAACATCGTAAAACCATCTTTTTGCAGATTCTTTCTGAAATCCGCATAAGCCTTCTTTTCCTTCTTCGTTTCAGTTGGCAAATCAAAAAGAACGAGCACCCACATTATACGATATTCACTAAGACGATCCATTACCGTTCGGGATAGGCAACTCGGCGAAGCTCTCCATTGAAACATTTATAAAGTGAGGCAGTAGTTTGCCCCACAGCAATCATCAACGGACTGCGTTTACCTCCAATTATTACTTCCAATGTCGGAATAATAAGCAATCGCGTTTTCACCTCTTTCGTTAGCTCCACACCCATTCCATACTCCTGTATCAAGCTAAATACTAATTCATCCACATAAGGACGATAAGGTTCCATAATATCATCCGCCAAGCAATAAGCATTGTATCGATTATGATGATGGATACCCAAAGTAGGAAGTAATCCACTTATTACCAACCCACGTGCTACCACTGCACGAAGAATTGCATATCCGTAGTTTAATAGGTTATTTGGAGGAATACCTTCACGATCTCGCGTAAAACCGTCAACATCTGCAAATAAAGATTTCCAATAATATGCAGCAGCACGTGCTTCCAAATTATCAGGGTCGCCACTACGTACATCAGCTGCCCACACGCGCATACACTTTACCTCTTCATTCATACAATCTTTGAGCACAGATGCTTGGTTGTTAATCTTCGCCTGAATAGTTTGTTGCCAAAGTTGTTTCTTCAACGGCAACGAAGCGTCTAATTGTTCACGAAAACGCTCATTCTGCGTTGTATTTCCATAAAGAGGAAGCATCAGTCCAACTGGCATACTCTTACTATCGCAAGTGATTACAGAGCAAGTGTTTTCAAGCAAAGCCTCCAACACACCGGAAGTGATGGTGATTTGCTTGTTATCCAAAACTACAATGCCAATGTCTTCTATAGGTTTTGTCACTTCCGCCTGCTTTTTCAATACTTCCGGTAAGGCCGTTGCTTTTTCCACATCAGGCAATTTAATAACTAACTGCGCATTGCGCAACGACAGATAAACCGGATTTCCGAAATAAAGTGTTTTCTTAATCATGATTCATTCCTTTCAAAAGTTTATCAAAGTCCGATTCGTAATTCCGAAGTTGCCTAGTATGAAACTTGTCATATTCTTGTTCCGCCAATGCTTTGGCGACCTCATGGCTCACCTGCCCACTATGTTGCAATACCGCTTCTTCGTTAAATTGCAAGAATGCATCTAGCTTCTTCACCCAATCTTTCATATACATCACCTGTCCTTTTTTCGCTTGACGTTCTGCATAATCCAAATACATCGAAACAATACGATTCAAATCATCCATTTCAGTTTCATTGAGATAGTTCTTTGCGATGGATACATCCGGTTTACGAATCATCCCGTTAGGCGCATTTTTCCAAGTAGTCAATCCCATATTAGGTTTCTCTGCATCCACACGGGCAACAATTATCTCCGCTGCCGTCTGTCCGGAAATTGCCCAATGCAACTTATTCTGAACAGTTGCAAAAAACGTCTTTGTCACCTCGCTACCAGCTTCGTAATCAGCACTACATTGCGAATAAATATCAGTTATCTTCTGATAAAAACGACGTTCACTGCTACGAATATCACGAATACGAGCCAATTGCTCCTCGAAATAATCTTTGCCGAATAGCATTTGTGGATTTTTTAATCGCTCGTCGTTCATGGCAAAACCCTTAATCAAATATTCTTTCAGTACGCTGTTTGCCCAGATTCTAAAATGTGTGGCCTGAATGCTGTTGACACGGTAGCCTACGGATAAGATAGCATCAAGATTGTATAGCTTCGTTTGATACTTTTTACCATCAGCAGCAGTTAGTGCAATTTTTGCACTAACTGAATCCTCCTGCAATTCAGCCGTTTGAAAGATATTCTTCAAATGTTTTGTCACTACGCTTCTATCTACTCCAAACAATTGCGCAATCTTATCCTGTGTCAGCCAAACTGTTTCATTAAAAATATAGATTTCGACTTTCACTTCTCCATTACTGTCTTTGTAAAGAAAGAAATCAGAGGGAATTGGGGTGTTATTGTTTTTATTCATAAGCCAGATATTCCTTTAATATTTCCTAATCGATCAACTTTTAGTTTTATACAAACGTCTTTAATCATCTCGCCAGTCAGACTCCTTCCAATCTTATTCAATGACGAATATTCAACTTTGTTTACTATAGGACTTGCTACATAATAAGGAACAAAATGGCACTCTGAACCTGTACAACTTACCATTTTATAAATTCTCTTCCGTTGTTCATTATTAAGTTGGTCCAAATTAACAGCGTGAATGTTTTCTCGTTCATCCTCTATAGGCACATATACCAAATCATTAGGAGATAAATAAAATAATAGACTATGTTCCTTTCTATTTTTTTCCGGAACCACACTTAATCCTTGTTTTAAACGTTCTATTACGATATTTAAAGGTATAGTTTCATAAGAACGAATACCATTTTCATCTACATATATAGCAAAGAACAAATTGGTTCCCTTTGCCGCTTCCACATATTTGTCTTTCTTGTTTCCTTTTACTCCAACAGAGAATTTATTACCAATTGTTTCATAAACACGAACTTTAAATATTGGAAGATGCAACTTCCCTTCATTAAGCTGAATGATATTCTTGTTCATCTCCTCAATACCTTCAGGAGAGAACGCAATTTCAACCTTATTCCCTTTTGCCTCTAAATGATTAAGCAAGATTTTTTGTATGCCAGTGTCTGTTACAGATCCTTGAATAAACTTTTCTGTAAAAGATGTATCTACATTTTTTCGCACCGCCGCATTTTCTTCATCAAAATAATACATTTTTACTTTTGATACATCTACTTCTCCAAACTGGTACTTCCGATCTTTAAAATATCGCAAGATTGTATCCACATCAAATTTACCATATTGACAGGTAAGCCGTTTTATTTCTTGTTTTAGCTTTTTATCGACTATCTTTTTCCAATCTTTTAAAGCCTCACTCAAACGCACGGTTTTTCTTTTACGAAGTGATACTTTTGCAAATACAGTTTCTTTGTGTAGAGGTTTACGAATTGCCCAATTAAGACCTTTCTGGCCTACCTTTATCTTTTTACCGTTTTCATATTTCGTATATATATTGGTTGCCTTATTAATTATACGCAGGTTTTGTTTAAAGCTAACAATAATTTTTTCCAATTCATTACGGGCATCAACAGTGAAATTATCCCATGGCTTTTTAAATTCTTTCGGAATATCTTTTGTTACATTGTTCTTTGTTTGCGGGTCAATATATGTCACTCGCTCAAACAATCGTAATTTTCGTTGTAAATCATATCGAATTGTATCTGTATTTGCATGTTTATTGTTTAACAGATTGACATGGTCACGAGTTGCACAGGCTATTACCAAAGCATCCATTGCATGATGCCGATGATCAATACGCTTCTTTTGAAACCCTTTTGATAGTTCTAATGGAACAGTAGGCAAATATTTTTGATGTTGTTCATTCCAACTGGTGAATGCGATAGTCTTTGCCAACTCATTCATCCGCACAAAACGAGGAAGAATCAAATCATTCCAAACATCATTCAACCCCCAATCTTGTTTCAACATAGTTGTAATCTTGCCATTTACAGGAAGTACATTTTTTGAGTTTACTCCATTGTCATTTTCTTTTGCACGTACAAGATTTGACAAAAGAGGGAGAACAAATTTGCTGATGTAACGTGTATCATTCATTTGGCGTTCTATCATCTTTTCAGGTATTTCTTCCAATAGAAGCTTTGTCCTCTTGGAATGATTATAAGCATAATGCTGCTTTACAAAATTCTGATACGCCTCCTCATCAAAGATAGTTACTTTTTGTCCAAAGCCTGTTTCCACAATCTGCCCATGGTAGTTTTTTATAAACTCCAACCCTAAACATTTATCCTTCAATTTATTTACAGCGGCCTCACAAATTACTTTATTACTGAAACTATCATCATAGTAACGAGATTTTGGAATGATATGCTCAATCTGATATTCTTCGGTAAAGAGCTTCCCTAACGGGATGACCTTACCCGTATATGGAGAACAATATTTTTGCTCCAACCATAGTTTGTAGCGTTGTAGTTCTGTCGTTGTGGGTTGTGCAACCCTGCTTATTTTCTTTATATCTTCCTTTACCTTTTCATCCTTTTCGTTATCAAGCCCAGTGCTAATTGCATACTCTTCATATATTTTCAGAATATCCTGTTGCGTGGGTGAATAAGGACGGACATTTTCAACCTCCAATTTGCCATCAGAATTATTCTTTAATTCCATTAATAATGCTTTGATTCGCAAATTGGTATTCTCATTTTCTGTTACAACATTAACTATTTTTTTCCTTTCGTCAGCAGTGTTCTTCATATCACGTCCAAGCTCAACATGGATTTCACTAAAAAAGTTTTCTGCTCCTTGTCCGTATTTTCGCCAAATATCTCTCACTACCCGTAAAGTTTCCGTAATTATTTGTTCTACAATCGGATTACGTAAGGAATGCTGTTTAAACTCATTCAAATACTTTTCTAAATCAGCAACCGAATGCCATTTTCCTGCAATATCTGCTTCTGAATGTCGCCCATAAACAAGATATTGAGCCAACCATAACTGTAAACCTTGAAAATCGTTTTCATTAGTTAAAGCAATAGACTTTTCACGAACTATATCCTTAATTTCCTCATCATACTCGCCTGTGATTATTTTGGATATTCTATTTTGGGTATTATTATCAATATCATTCCATTTCCAGTATTTCCCCAAACGCATCAAAGGTAACAGTTTCTTTATTGCTTTTTCGGAGAATGATCCATATTCATTTTTAAAAGGAGGAATTTTCTTGAAATTATCTACAAAAGAAGCAATATCTAAATCATACTTTTTTGCAAAAGTTCTCAACGCTTTCTCAAACTCATTTTTATCTGTAACAGAATAAATGATATGCCAAAGTTTTTGTTCTATTTCTTTTGTAAAGAAATTATCTGGAATATTTTCTACTTTAGCCAAACGTGTAGAAATCATCGTTTTTGTTTCACTGCAAGGATATATCTTATCTTCAACATAATTCCATCGATATGCCTCTGTCAGTACCTGTTTTTTCAGACCTTTTGCCTTTATCAAATATTCAAGCAAAGGTTTCTGTTCTATACTTTTCCTATTACTTAAGAAATCAAATAGCTGTTCTTTATCTTCAATGTTTGCAATAAATTGCAAAGTAACATCTTCGTCATCTTCCTTCCGATATATCTTCAAATTGTACAGCCATTGCCATATACGGAATTCCTGATAAAGAGGATTGGATTTTGAAATGACCTTCAGATACTCTTTAATATTATTTCCATCTTTATCTTTGTATGTTTTAAATTCAAGTATGCAATCACCTATCGCAGACTTCTGACTCCGTAATGGTCTCTGATAAAATAAAATATCGTCCAAGAATAAATGAACAAAATCTCTTTTACTTAAAATAAATTGGTACGTCTCATTACTCCGATATAACTCTCTTACACAGTCGTTGTATAAATCTTCATCTCTCAATTCGGGATGAAACTCTCTTTGTTTCTCAAGAATTTGTTTCAGTTCATCCTTGTAGAACTTACGTTCGATTGTCCGTACAAGCTTTCCACGAACTTTTTGCATAGGATTTTGCAGTAATGTCTCATAGACATACGCACCAACTGTTTTATGAGACTTTTCTATATCACTCTCCGTCTTCTTTTTCAACAATACCCAATCATTTTCGCTTGGCGCACGAAAAGACCGCTTTTCTATTCCTTCCTTATCTTTTTTAACCGTCCCGTCGTCGTTCAAATCTGTAGTAACAATAAAATCACGTGTTTTATCTTTCCATCCAAATAACGGAATCTTACTGGAGCGACGATAAATCCAGCCGTTTTCTAAATGTAAAGAATACCATATATCACCTTTACTATTCGGTTTTTCATCGGCTATGACATCCACTATTTTCAATGAATAATATTCTACTAATTTATTAGGGTTCTCTTCCTCTTCTTCCCCTCTTAATTGATAATATCCCCGTTTCTGATTGAAATTTAATAAAATCCAAGCTAGTTCTTCCTTCTCTATCTCTTGAGAAAGAGCTTTCTTACGCAAATAATAGATAGTCCAATCATATGGGATTTTTTTATCTTCTCTAACCACCCCCTTATTCTTAAATTCTTCTATCATTTCATTAAAAGACTGTTGAAAAATAAACTCGAACCTCCCTTCATCATTTTGTTTCCAAGCTAGTTTGGGCTCCTTTTCATCAAAAAATTGTCCTAATCGCTTCTCAAAATCTATTTGAGAAGCATAATGTTCGGGTAAAAACTTCATCATATTCAAAACACGAATCAGACGCTCACGACGTAATAATGCTCTTTCGCGCAATCGGCGTGTGCCACGATAGACCGTTCGCGCAGCTGTTTGAGTCTCTACCGGATTCCCCCCACTGAAAGTATCCAACACACCCTGATCCATAGGAATAATCCGACTACCCATTCCTAAAATTCTCTGCTCTTCGCTGTCAACCAATGCCCAACCAATACTGTTGGTTCCCAAATCCAGTCCTAATATTCTTTTCATATTTGCCCTATCTTATTATAACTCATCAAATATATTAATATTTTTCCACAAATTAGACATTAAAACAAAATAAATTACTATCTTTGTCACACTAATTAAAAGCAAATCACAATAAGGATTATTCCGTTGTGAAAACATTCAAGGTGGGGCATTTGCCTCGCCTTTTTTGTACTACTACAAACAAAACATCCCATATCAGCAGATAGGTTATATCATCCTTCAACACCAAATTCTTCGAATGAATCACATAATCTCCTTCTATACATTTATGAGAACTTTTTGTTGATTTTCCCCAATAGTCCTCGTAACACTTTTCTTTATTATATAAAATTTATGCTCCGTAGTGACAAGCATTAGTGTTATAGCATTCTCATAAAAGCATTCATTGGTAGTCATTGAATTTGACAGCAAAAAAATCCACCATGGCTATTATGAAAAGATAATTCTATATATTACACAGCAACATACAAGTACACATTTTCCTTTAAAAGGAACACCTCGTTGGTTTTC
>USSR01000332.1 GCA_900557355.1 uncultured Bacteroides sp. | reverse complement strand
TTTGTCTTGATATAGAAATCGGCGGTCAGACTCAAACGGCTTTTTAAAAAACGTGCATCAATACCTATATTGGTCTGTTCCGAGGTTTCCCAAGTTACGTTCTCATTGGCCAGACGGCTAGGATATGCCCCCCAGTAACCGGACTGTGCCGGAGCACCATCGGTTGTTCCGAAGATGTAATGGGTATTGGAAGAGGTGATAGGAGCCGTATACTGGTAATTATCAATGTTCTGATTGCCGACTTGCCCCCAACTTGCACGCAACTTCAGATAATCAAGCCAATTCTGAGTATTCTGCATGAACTTTTCATTTGAGAGGGTCCATCCCGCAGATATAGATGGAAATACACCATAACGGTTGCCACGTGCAAACTTCGATGAGCCATCAGCACGCAAGGTAGCATTCAGCATATAGGTTTCCTTCCAGTTCCATCCGAAACGTCCAAAGTAAGAAACAGAGCGACTTTCATCATGCGGATATCCATCGACAGACATCCCGTCATCGGCGCTCGAAGCTGTACCATTACCTACATAGGCATGATCCCAATCGTCAAAGCCTTCTCTCAATGCTCCGGTTTTGGCCTGCAGATAAGTACCAGAATAGCGATATACTTCCATTCCGACTAAAGCATTGAATGCATGTTTGCCGCATGTCCAGTCATAAGCAGCCGTATTAGTCCAGGTCATTCCTAAAGAATGATTCATATTTTGGGTGGCTGATGTACGGGTCGTATTATAAGTATAAATTGAGAATTGATAAAGCGGATTGAAACTACGGTATTCCGAAGAACCGTACACTGCTCCGAATACGCTTCTCAACTTCAAGTTCCTGACTGGTTGCAGTTCGGCATATACATTGCCGGAGAATGTTGCCGTCTTGTTCTCGTTGTTGCTGTTGGTCATCATTGAACCATAAGGATTGCCGTCACCGTTATACCAATCGGAGTTCGATGTATCGTTATAAGAAGAATCATAAGCATTGTTATCGCTATAGATTGGAGCAAGCGGCGAAGTGGCAAATGCACCGCGCAAAGTATTGTTATATTGGTCGGATACTGAAATGCCATTGTTCATTTTGTAGACGAAGCTGACCTGCTCGCCCACTTTCAGCAAATCCGAATCCTTGAATATCTTATGCTCGGAATTGATGCGGAAGTTGTAACGTTCATAGTTCGAAACGTCCTTACCGCCCACTACCCCTTCCTGACTCATATACCCCAACGATAAGGCATAAGTGGAAGTCTGCGAACCTCCGGTGATACCCAATGTATAACTCTGCGTTCTGGCATTATCTTTAAACATCGAGTCTATCCAGTCCGTGTCGTGTACATTCCCATTAGCATCATAAATACTCCGAAATGAACTCCAATCATAAGGCGCATTTCCGGAATTAACTGCCTGCTCGTCCATAATGGTCATGTATTCCTTCGCGTTCAGCATATTTATCTTACGTGCCACAGTCTGCACACCGTAATAGGCATCAAAGGAAATTTGCGCCTTTCCTTCCTTGCCCGATTTTGTGGTAATCAACACTACACCATTGGCTGCCTGCGCACCATAAATAGCTGCCGAAGCTGCATCCTTTAATATATCAATACTTTCTATATCAGCAGGATTCAAAGTGGAAATATCGCCGCCCACACCATCAATAAGATACAGCGGACTGGAATTTCCGACAGTACCCAGACCACGAATACTGACTTTCATGTCCGAACCCGGCTGACCGGAAGTGGAAGAGATGTTCACTCCAGGTGTCTGTCCTTGCATACCTTGCAAAGGGCTATTGGTGTTCATCTTGGCAAGACTCTCACCCTTCACCTGTACCGTTGCACCGGTTACCAGTTTCTTTTTCTGCACACCATAACCCACCACCACTACTTCATCAAGGATTTCGGTATCTTCCTTTAATATTACATTGAGCGATTTCTGACCCGTCACAACGATTTCCTGCGTAACGTACCCTATATAAGAGAAGACTAAAGTCTGGCCGGATACCACATTCAGCTTGAAATTTCCGTCCATATCGGTTATCGTTCCATTGGCTGTCTCCTTCACCAAGACACTGACCCCCACCAGAGGCAACTCATCAGTAGCCGAGGTAACTACACCACTGACAGTTGAAGTTTGTGAAGGAGCAGCCTTCACAGCCATTATCGGCAAACATAATAGAATGATTACCGAAAAGCTAAAGAGATGCACAAATGTGCATTTTCTAAAAAAGTGTTTACTCATGGTTATTGTTTAATAGTTAATTTAAAAACATATTGTTTTCTACACTACAAAATTATATATTCAACATATAACTTCGCTTCTGTAATGTTATTCATATAGGGAGCGTTTTGGAAACGATGGGGTGAATTTGTTTTATAAAGGGGATTCATTTGTTTTCTCCCTAGTTTCCTTTATACTTAAAGCACTCAAAATCAGCATACATCTTTGATTCTTTAGAAGCTGATACAGCATAAAGTCCCAAGACGACTCCGGTAAACCCACCTGCTGTTTCAGTGCTTAGATAACGAGTATTCATCTTACCCAAATCATGATATATTCCATTCACTTTATAACCGAAATAATAGTAATCGATATCCGACTTCACCACCAGTTCCACTTCACCACTGGTTGGCAAGGAAACCTCTTTGGCATAATGAGTAATCTCTCCCAGTTTATACCGCAAACCAACAGAACGTTTCTGATCCTTATCCTGACGGACAAATAAATCATAGTGAGAATGAAACTCCATAAAAACGGAAAGTCCCGCTTCATCATTTACTCCCGCTTTCTGCAAGACTACCGGAGCGGATGCTTCCATATCAAAGTGTTCCTGTCGCAAGGCGACAAAGGTAGGACTTTTCCAGTCACTTAGCGTAACTGGAGTTGCTATCAAACGAAGTTTGCCATCTTTGGTAAAAGTATAATTCTTTGCTTCCGGATTTTGCAAATGAATCCATTCGGGAGAAAGTTTTCCTTCTTTAAAGTCTATCCGTTCCGGTCTGCCTTTCATTTCCTGTTGAGGCAGAGTGGTTACATCCATCTCCAAAGAAATAGTTCCGTTGGCATTGACCACAGGCCAGGCAGCCTTATCCCAACGCACCGGAGCCAGATACGTTTCACGTCCCAATGTATGATGAGTTCCCGGCATAATTCTGTATGCCAGGCACACCATCCACCAAGAACCATCGGTGCCTTCCACTAGGTCTGCATGCCCTGTTCCCTGAATCGGACTGGATTGTCCCGACTCATTGGCATGGGTCAGAATAGGATTTGCCGGATTTCCCTGATAAGGACCGTCTATGTAACGACTGCGGGCAATGGTTACTTTATGTCCCAATTCCGTACCGCCCTCTGAAATCAGCAGATAGTACCAGCCGTCTTTCTTATAAATGTGTGGACCTTCGGCATATCTGCCTCCGGTACCGTTCCATATTCGTTTGGAAGAAGAAAGCTGTTTGCCTGTCATGGGGTCAATCTCACACAGGTTGATGTATCCATCCGGATTACTGACCATAAAACATTTGCCATCTTCAAAATAAAGCGAAGGATCGATGCCTCCTTGTTCGAGCCAGACAGGTTCCGACCATTCACTACGGGGATCAGTAGTATGTACCAGGAAATTCCCCTTACCGGAAACGTTAGTCGTAATCATGTAAAACACTCCATCATTGTAACGAATGGTAGGAGCAAAAATACCGCTTCCCGAATTGGCATTAGTCAGATCAAGCTGGGACGGACGAGTCAGACAGTTTCCTATCTGCTCCCAATGCACAAGGTCTTTACTATGAAACAAAGGCACTCCGGGGAAATATTGAAAGCTGCTGTTGACTAAATAATAATCATCCCCTGCCTTGCAAACACTTGGATCGGGATGGAAACCGGGAATTACAGGATTACTGTAACCTTGAGCCGATGATTTGCATACAAAACAAAGCGAGATGAAAATAAGAAATAAAGCGTTTCGCATATTATATAATTTAAGAGTTAAACATCTTTTGCCGGCCGACGATACAAAAGTAGATGTTTTTCCCCAAGAAGACATGGTATTTCGTTCACACCCAGTCTGCCAAATGTTTTACCCATACGCACAAAATGTATCTTATTGGGGCATCATATGTATTCAATTGCATTTCGCCCTTTCGAGTGACTGCAAATCTTTCTACATTTGTGGTAGATTTTAAGTCTCACTCTAAAAATATCAACTCATGAAAAGCATTAAGAAAATGGTATTAGTATCAGCCTTTGCCGGTACCTGCCTTACAACTCACGCGCAGGCTACCCCTCCCGCCATCCCAGCCGATCCGGCTATTGAAGCTAACATCCGGCAATGGCTTCAGAGAATGACCCTCGAACAGAAGATCGGTCAGATGTGTGAAATCACCATTGATGTGGTGTCTGACCTTGAAACCAGCCGTGAGAAAGGATTCTGTCTAAGCGAGGCGATGCTCGACACGGTTATCGGTAAATATAAGGTAGGCTCACTACTGAATGTCCCTCTGGGAGTAGCACAGAAGAAGGAGAAGTGGGCGGAAGCCATCAAGCAGATACAGGAGAAATCAATGAAAGAAATCGGTATCCCGTGCATCTATGGAGTAGACCAGATTCATGGGACGACCTACACGCTGGACGGAACAATGTTTCCGCAAGGCATCAACATGGGAGCCACTTTCAACCGGGAACTGACAAGGAAAAGTGCCGAAATATCTGCCTATGAAACCAAAGCAGGGTGCATCCCCTGGACGTTTGCCCCGGTTGTCGATTTAGGTCGTGACCCGCGCTGGGCACGTATGTGGGAAAACTATGGAGAAGATTGTTATGTAAATGCAGAAATGGGCGTGTCGGCCGTAAAGGGATTTCAGGGAGAAGACCCGAACCGCATCGGAGCATACCATGTAGCTGCCTGTATGAAGCACTATATGGGTTACGGTGTACCCGTTTCCGGGAAAGACCGTACTCCTTCTTCCATCTCACGCAGCGATATGCGTGAAAAACACTTCGCTCCTTTCCTGGCTGCCGTGCGTCATGGTGCATTGAGCGTGATGGTGAATTCTGGCGTTGACAACGGCCTGCCTTTTCATGCCAACCGTGAATTACTGACCGAATGGCTGAAAGAAGACCTGAACTGGGACGGTCTGATTGTAACAGACTGGGCGGACATTAACAATCTCTGTACCCGGGATCACATTGCTGCCACCAAGAAAGAAGCTATCAAGATTGCCATCAATGCCGGAATCGACATGTCAATGGTTCCTTACGAAGTGAGTTTCTGCGATTATCTGAAAGAGTTGGTTGAAGAAGGAGAAGTATCTATGGAACGCATCGACGATGCAGTAGCCCGTGTGTTGCGTTTGAAATATCGTCTGGGATTATTCGACAATCCGTATTGGGACATTAAGAAGTATGACAAGTTCGGTTCTAAGGAATTTGCGGCCGTTGCCCTCCAGGCTGCCGAAGAATCGGAAGTGTTATTGAAGAATGACGCACATACCCTGCCGATAGCGAAAGGCAAAAAGATTCTGCTGACCGGGCCGAACGCAAACTCCATGCGTTGCCTGAATGGCGGATGGTCGTATAGCTGGCAGGGACACGTTGCCGATGATTACACGCAGGCATATCATACAATCTACGAGGCTTTGTGTGAGAAATACGGAAAAGAGAATATTATCTACGAACCGGGAGTCACCTATGCTCCTTACAAAAACGATAACTGGTGGGAAGAAAACAAACCGGAAATTGAAAAACCGATAGCAGCGGCAGCACAGGCAGATATTATCATCGCCTGCATTGGCGAAAACTCTTATTGCGAAACTCCCGGCAACCTGACGGATCTTACCTTATCGGAAAATCAGCGCAATCTGGTTAAGGCTCTGGCCGCTACGGGTAAACCTATCGTTCTGGTTCTGAACCAGGGACGTCCGCGTATTATCAATGACATAGAGCCTTTGGCAAAAGCTGTCGTCAACATCATGCTGCCAAGCAATTACGGTGGCGATGCACTTGCTAACTTATTGGCCGGTGATGCCAACTTCAGTGGAAAAATGCCGTTTACTTATCCCCGCCTAATCAACGCTTTGGCGACTTATGACTACAAGCCTTGTGAAAATATGGGGCAAATGGGAGGTAACTACAATTATGATTCGGTGATGGATATTCAATGGCCGTTCGGCTTCGGATTAAGCTATACCAATTATAAATATAATAACCTAAAAGTAAACAAACCGACTTTCAATGCCGATGATGAACTGATATTCACGATTGATGTAACCAATACGGGCAAAGTTGCCGGAAAAGAAAGTGTGTTGTTATTCTCTAAAGATCTGGTGGCAAGCAGTACACCGGACAATATCCGCCTGCGGAACTTTGAAAAGATCTCTTTGAAACCGGGAGAAACAAAGACTGTTACGTTGAAACTAAAAGGAAGCGATTTGGCATTTGTCGGGTATGACGGTAAATGGAGACTAGAAAAAGGAGATTTCAAGATCAAATGCGGTGACCAATGGATTGATATTGTATGCGATCAGACGAAAGTGTGGAATACTCCGAATAAAAATACTCTTCGCAAATAAGCTTCTTCTCATATATAAAAAATCACTTTTCTCTATCACCTATCACCAACGGCAATCAAATACCTTATTCATCGAGGTTTCCGGCGGTGATAGGTTGTTTTTCAACCTATCACCACATCTGTCACCTATCACCGCAAAAGCACTACTTTCATCACATTTTTGCAAAGACAACCTGAATAACTATGACTTAGAGAGCCATTTTTTTCTTTTCTTCACAGGAGCCATCACCAATTTAGTATGCAGTTCTTTGATTTCACATAAATCGAACCTTTCCTGTATATACACATACATGATAACCAAATGGATAAGTTCTTTATTCGGACATGAGAATTCATCTTTAGACAGCCCGTCTATCACTATATTCAATAAACAGAGAGAACACTGCAATTCAGCTTTTGACAATTGGTCTACGCTTTCAATATTTGCAAAGCTAGGCCAGTTTTCTTTCATAAAACTAAGCTTGTCGACGGAGCGTTCTAAATCGTGCTTCATCAGGCAGGAACAGGAACAAGTAAGGTCACTCATAACTATCATTTTTTAATTATGTGTTCCCGTTTGCCAATAAAAAAGGCGCGGAAACTATTACTGTACTATCCCCTAGAAGGCTCTGGTAAGCCCGTAATCGAATAATAAGCAATAGCTCCACGCCCGTTGGGGTATATAACAAATATATATATATACGACATGGACGTGGAGACCAGTTACTTATTATCTGCGATTACCAAATTTACCAGATTTTCTAAGGCAGATAATAAAAACACTTTCTCCAATTCAAAAGTAAACGTATCTTCTCTCTGAAGACACGCTACAAATATAACTATATTTTTCAGACAATGCCACTGTTATCACAGTAAAATAGTTTAATTCTCCCTTGCCCTATATCTATCAAATAGAACAAGGCATATAAATACCTACAACAAGTAGGAATACTTTGCTTTTCTCCCTGATATAGTTTATCTTTGCTACCGATATAGTTACTTCGTCACAGCCGTGATGAATTCCTACCACCGCCTA
>USSR01000331.1 GCA_900557355.1 uncultured Bacteroides sp. | reverse complement strand
CAATGCAAATTATGTTAGAATGCAATACCCAGACGCAGACCGAAATTGCTTAAACCGTCTACACTATAAGTGAACAGGTCGCCCTTGTTCGTGCCATAGCTATAGTAAGCGGCAATGTGCAAACCCGGACCATAAGCCCATGGGTAAATGTTGAGACCGATTTCCGGTGAAACGTAGAAACCCCAAGTGCTCTTGTTAGCCTCGTAAACGTTGAAAGTAGATTTGATCTCAGCGTATTGAGGGCCTACTTTCAAGCCAACGTAAGGTTGGAAGGCACTGCCACGGTCGAAGGTGTAACGTCCGGCAAGGCCGAAAGGCAACTGGAACAGCGTGTGTTGCTGGTCGGTATTGATGCTACCGCCTTCACCTACGGGCAATGTCTGGCGTCCGAAGTATTCGTGGTTGCTGTGGTAAGCTAAGAAAGCACCGAGTGCAATGTTCGGGGTTACGTAATAACCACCTTCAAAACTCATACCCCATCCGCTGGCTTTGTCAGCGAAGTGGTTGCTCAGGGGGAAGTTGAACTGCCAATCGATATTGGCATAACCGTTATCGGTCAATTGTGCCTTTGCCGGCATGGCGAAGACGAGAGCCAAGGCAGCAACTGCCAGTACTCTCATGGAAATATATTTTATTGTTTTCATACTTGTTATTGTTTTTAAGTTCCGGGATAGCCCGCTTCCGGACTATCTTCTACTGACTACTTAACTACTAATTATTTATTAGTAAGATATGAGGATTGAGTGAAAGCCTGGTTTACACCTTCAACCGCCAACTTCGCGTTGACTGAGCTGGAGCCGCTGAGCAATCCGCTCATATAGCTTGTCCAGAGTACAGGCAGTTTCTCTTTTTCGCCTTGGGTAGCTTCCAGATTGAGAAGTTCGGTGATGAATGAACCGGTGCTATAAGTATAAGTCACAGCATACGGGTAGTACCATCCACCCCAGTTACCCCAGTAAGGTGCATCCCAGTAGCCCGGGTAGTTCCACCACCATTCGGGGCGTCCATAGTCATTAAAGTAGTAAGTGCTCTTGATGTAGCTGACCTGCAAACCAAGGTTGGCTTCGTCACGATCGTCTACGCGGACATAACCACGATTGCTCATGTTGGTTGCATAAGCTTGCAGAATTTCCTGAGCGTTATCATCTTTCCAATATTCAGCTTCTTTCTTGTCGCCGATGATGAGGATGCTGTCCGGCATGTAGTACGTTTGGAAAGCTTTAAAGTCAGCTTTCGCATCATAATTGGTATAAACCAGATACTTGTTGTCCAGCTTATCCGTGTCAGGGTCTTTTTCGCAGGCTGCGAAAGTCAAGACCACCAATAATAGGGGAATTAATTTCTTCATACTTCTTATAATGTTTAGGTTAAATATAAAAATCCTGCCCTGGTACCTCAGGCTTTTGGTACATGAACAAGATAAAAAATAAAAGGTTCAGAAAGGGGTATGTTAAATTTGTATTCTTTTGTCGGAAAGTGTTGCTGTGTTGTGGCTCAGGCGTAGGGTAAATCGGGGACTCAGGTACCTGAGCCTTGCCTTAGTGGAATGTTTCTGATGAAAGATAGGTGCGTATCTGATTGATAAGTAGTTCGTTGTAGTTTCCTATAGGTAGGGAACGGCAGTTTCTTGCCTTGGGAACTGTAGTTTCCTAAGCTTGGAAATTACAATTTCCCCTAATGGAAACTCGAGTTTCCTTTAATGGTAACGAGCGTTCCCTTTCGTGGAAACGCTCGTGACTCCTCATGGAAATAAATTAGCCTGACCTGATGGAAGAAGTATCTCCTTAATGGCTCTACTTCTGATTATATATCAGATTCATCTTTTCTATCTCTTCTGCTGTAAAGGTAGTGTTCTTTATTGCTTTCAGATTGTCGTCCAGTTGGGCTACGGAGCTTGCGCCTATGATGACGGAAGTCACCATTTCATCTTTCAACACCCACGCTAATGCCATTTCGGCAAGTGTCTGTCCGCGGAGGGTGGCAAGTTCGTTGAGGGCTTTAATCTTGTTCAGGACTTCTTCCGTCAGTGCTTCTTTCTTCAGGAAACCGCCTTTGGCGATACGTGAGTCTTCGGGAATGCCTTTCAGATAACGGTTCGTTAGCAGTCCTTGCGCCAACGGCGAGAAGGCGATGAAACCTGTTCCATTCTCTTTGGCCTGTTGCAGAATGCCTTCTTCCTCCGGCTCCCGATTGAACATATTATATCTTCCCTGATAAAGCAAACAATGCACATCTCTTTCTGCCAGATAGCGATAAGCAAATTCGGCGGCTTCTTTCGGGTATTTGGAGATGCCCACGTAGATGGCTTTGCCTTGGCGGACAATGTCGACGAGGGTTTGCAGTGTTTCTTCCAATGGAGTTTCCGGGTCGTAGCGGTGAGAATAGAAGATGTCTACATAGTCCAGATTCATCCGTTTCAGACTTTGGTTGAGGCTGTTCATCAGATACTTTCTGGACCCCCATTCGCCATAGGGGCCGGGCCACATGTCATGTCCTGCTTTGGTTGAGATGAACAGTTCGTCCCGGTAGGGGAGGAATGATTTCTTCATAATCATTCCGAAGGTTTCTTCGGCCGAGCCGTAGGATGGACCGTAGTTATTGGCAAGGTCGAAATGGGTGATACCTTGGTCGAAAGCGTAATGCGCCATCGCCTGAGAATTGGCAAACGTGTTCACGTCGCCGAAGTTATGCCATAAACCTAAGGAAATTTCGGGCAGCAGGATGCCGCTTCGTCCGCACCGGCGGTACTTCATACCATTGTCATACCGGTTGCTGTCGGGAGAGTAAATGGGGTTTATCATGTTATTGAGTTTAAGAGATTGTTCGGATACAAAAGTATATAATTTTATTGTGTCGATCAGTGTATCTGCTTTTTATATTTCTCATCGACATACCAATAAGTTAATAGAGCAAATAAAAGTAAGTCTTAATATATCAGATTGAAAAGAATGATTATATTTGCCGAGTGATACTTTTTTAACTAATACTATATGGAGAACCAAAACTACATTATGAGGGAAATTACTCCCTTGTCCGACCGCGATTGTTTCTATATTGCCGACCGCCGTAAAACAGAGTTTACTTATCCCATTCATTGTCATGCCGAGTTTGAACTGAACTTTACGGAACATGCTGCCGGTGTTCGCCGGGTGGTGGGAGATTCTGCCGAGATTATCGGCGATTATGATCTGGTGTTGATAACCGGCAAAGAGTTGGAACATGTGTGGGAACAACATGAATGTGACTCTAAAGAAATCCGTGAGATTACAATTCAGTTTTCGCCGGATTTATTCTTCAAGAATTTTATGAATAAGAACCAGTTCGACAGTATTCGTTGTATGCTGGAGAAAGCTCAGTGCGGTATTAGTTTCCCTATGCAGGCCATTATGAAAGTATATAATTGGTTGGATCGATTGGCTTCGGAAGAACAAGGCTTCTATGCAGTGATTAACCTGCTTGTGATATTGTATGAGTTGTCCCAGTGTGAGGATACTCGTACGCTTTCCAGTTCCTCTTTTGCTAAAATCAGTGTTTATTCTGACAGCCGGCGAGTTCAAAAAGTGCAGGACTATATAGATCAGCACTACAATGAAGAAATCCGCTTAGGGCAATTGGCTGATTTGGTCAGCATGACTTCTGTATCTTTTAGTCGCTTCTTTAAACTGCGCACGGGCAAGAACTTATCGGAATATATCATTGATATTCGTTTGGGACATGCCACCCGTATGTTGGTAGATTCAACGATGTCAATAGCTGAAATCTGTTTCGAGTGTGGGTTCAATAACCTGTCTAACTTTAATCGGATATTTAAAAAGAAAAAGAACTGCACGCCCAAGGAGTTTAGAGAGAATTATCAAAAGAAGAAGAAGCTTATCTAACAAGATGATACCTTTTGTCGCTATATTAATATCAATATGAATGAAAGTATTATACTCTGATAAATTAGTATTTGTATAGCGAAAGCCCTTCGTTTAATTTTGCATTGTGAAACTTTAAATGAAGGACATGAAAAAGAATCTGTTAGTTGCATTATCCCTCTTGCTGCTATTTGCGGCTTGTGGTTTGAAACCCGATAAGCAAACTTTTATCAAAGTAAAAGATGGGCAATTTATTAAAGACGGGCAACCCTATTATTATATAGGTGCGAATTTCTGGTATGGAGCCATACTTGCCTCTGAGGGTGAGGGTGGGAACAGGCAGCGTTTGCTTATGGAATTAGATTCTTTGTGTGCTATAGGTGTTGATAATTTGAGAATTCTTGTGGGAGCTGATGGGGTAAATGGAATTGTGTCTAAAGTAGAACCTACACTTCAAATAGCTCCCGGTGTATATAATGATACTATTCTTGCAGGGTTAGATTATTTGTTGTATGAAATGGGGAAGAGGAAAATGTCAGCCGTGCTTTACTTAAATAACTCATGGGAGTGGTCGGGAGGATACGGTCAATATCTGGAATGGGCCGGCTATGGCAAAGCCCCTGTGCCGACTGTAGATGGCTGGGCGCAATTTCAGAAGTTTGTTGAACAGTATCCTCAGTGTGACTCGAGCAAAACACTGTTTGCCAATCACGTAAAGTTTATCGTCGAACGTACTAATCGCTATATCAATCGCAAATATAGCGACGACTCCACCATTATGTCCTGGCAGATTGGAAATGAACCTCGTGCTTTTAATGATAAGAATAAAGTTAGCTTTGCCCTATGGATACACTCTGTTGCTGAGTTGATAAAAAGCTGTGATCCCAATCATTTAGTTTCCACAGGCAGTGAAGGATCGCAGGGTTGTGAAAAGGATATTCAGCTTTGGGAACTAATACATTCTTACAAGTCGGTAGATTATATGACCATTCATATTTGGCCTTACAATTGGAAGTGGACTGATAAAGATAGCTTGAACGAAACACTTGATTATTCTATTAAGCAGACTCAAAAGTATATTAAGGACCATCTCGCTATTGCAGAGAAATACAATAAGCCTATAGTCATAGAAGAATTTGGATATCCTAGAGATAGTTTTTTATTTGATTTAGGCACGCTGACGTCGAATAGAGATGCTTATTATGCATCGGTCTTTCAGAATGTTGTAGACGGCAGTGAGAGTAATGGCAATTTAGCTGGATGCAACTTCTGGGCTTGGGGCGGAATGGCTGAGAAAAAAGACGGATGTGTTTATTGGGTCAAAGGTAATGATTATACAGGCGACCCACCGCAAGAAGAACAAGGACTCTATTCGGTTTTTCAAAAAGATAATACCGTGGAGTTAATAAGGAATAGTAATAAGAAAATCAGTAACCATTAATTAATTTAGAATATTATGAAATACATTTCTGTAATTTTCCTGTTGATGATGTTAGCTTCGTGTCAAGTTAATAAAGATAAGGTGAATTTAAGTAAACTGGAATCTCCCATTATATTCAAGGGTGATGATAATACCGCTTATAGAGATCCGGCAATCTTATACCAAGATGAACAGTTTTACCTGTATTTTACTTTATCGAGGGTAGAGAATGATAGTGTCTTCCAATATACTGCACAGAGCCGGAGCCGAGATTTGGTAAACTGGACACCTTATGAAATAATAACGCCCAGAGACCAGAAGTTTGATTTCTGCAGTCCGGGTAACGTCATTAAGTATAATGATGAATGGATTATGTGTCTGCAAACTTATCCCAGACCCAATTACACTGTTGATCAAATGCCACGTTTCGGTAATAATGAAGCACGATTGTACACTATGACAAGTAAGAATCTTGAAACATGGTCGCAACCCGAATTACTCAGGGTGAAAGGAAATGATGTTTCTATTGAAAAAATGGGGCGAATGATTGATGCCTATTTTATAGAGGATAACAACGAACCGGGTAAGTGGTGGTGTTTTTATAAACAAAATGGTGTAAGTATGTCTTATTCTTATAACCTGCGTGACTGGACTTTCTTCGGATATACCGAGTCTGGTGAAAACGTCTGTGTGCTTACTGAAAATGATGAGTATATTTTGCTGCATTCACTGAAAAACGGTATGGAGATAAAGAAGTCTAAAGATCTTGTTCATTGGGAAGATTTTGGTCCGCTAATTACATTGGGCCAGCAAAACGGGGAATGGGCAAAAGGAAGAATTTCGGCAGGAGCCATTTTAGACTTGCGCAAAGTGGATGGCATAAATAAATACCTGATGTTCTTTCACGGTTCAGGTCCTTTGACCGAGGAGGAAGGTGATTTTGATAAAAACAGCTCTTTAGGAATAGCTTGGAGCGATGATTTGACAAACTGGGAGTGGCCCGGCAAATAACACTTAATAACTGAATATCAAAATACTTATGAAACCAATGATTACATATTTTAGAATATCTTTCCTGTTAGGAATGTTGTTTCTGTTCGTCAGTTCACTGCATTCTTCACCTGTAAGACTCAGCATTAAAGAGTTTGGAGCAAAGGGTAATGGCATTGAAGTAGAAACAGAGTTAATGCAGCAAGCCATCGACTCATGTAGTCGGGCAGGGGGCGGAACTGTTGTTATTCCTGCAGGTGATTACTTGTCTGCCACTCTCTTGCTTAAAGATTGTGTGACTTTATATCTGGAGGCAGGAGCGCGACTGATTGCTTCTGATAACAAAGAGCTTTATACGGTTAAAACTAACATAGCTGATACCGGTTCAAAAAGTACTCCGATGCTGATTTATGCCAATGGGGCAAAGAATATTGCTATCAAGGGTGAAGGTGAAATTGTAGCTCAACCTAAATACGATGAATTTCCCCTCGCCTATAGCGGTTTTATTGCCGATGACATAGCAGCGGCTAAAGAGGCTGATATTGAAATGACGACGTGGCGCTGGAGAGAGCCTAACGTAACACTTGTGTATCTGAGTAACTGTATGGATGTGCAAATTTCAGGTGTTAGATTGATGCATTCTGCGTTTTGGACGTTACATATTCATTGGTGTGAAAGAGTTAATATTGATGGCATCTATATCTATAGCGATTTAGAGAAAGGAGTAAATGCCGATGGTATTGATATTGACGGATGCAAGAATGTCGTTATAGCCAATTGTATAATTGAGACAGCCGATGATGCTATTTGCATGAAAACGACAAAAGGTGATGCCGGACATAGAAATTGTGAAAATGTTGCTGTAAGCAACTGCATACTTACATCCTCGTCTTGTGCACTGAAGCTTGGAACTGAGAGTTATGGTGATTTCAGATACATCACTTTCTCAAATTGTATCGTAAGAAACACGAATCGTGGGCTTGGCATATTTATCAGAGACGGAGGGGGTGCCGAGCACATTGTTTTCTCGAATATACAAATGGAATGTATTCGTAAACCTGTGGGATGGTGGGGGAGTGCGGATGCATTCAGATTTGTAGTCTTGAAAAGAAACAAGCAATCTAAAATAGGTGGCATCAAAAATGTGGTATTAAACGATATTACAGCTAAAGTTGAAGGTACATCCATCATCGCAGGATATGCCGGTATGCAGAATATAGAAGATATTAAATTGAATAATGTGCAAATCTGTATGTATCCGGAGAAGACGGCTGATAAAAGAGCTAAAGAGGGACTCGTTATTAT
>USSR01000330.1 GCA_900557355.1 uncultured Bacteroides sp. | reverse complement strand
CTCTTTGTATAAACTCATATACGGAATCATCCCCTTGGAGTAGTCGGCTCATTTCCAACGTTACGGAATTCGTTCAAAAAGACCCTGAAATTACTCTCTACGTAGAGCATCTGAATATGCTTCTGGTTGAAAATGATTCTATTCTGGAAGAATCCAAACGCAATATATTCGATAAATACAAAGATCTTTCTCCGCGTATGCTGTTATTGCTGGGAAATTCGGCATTGTTGTTGCGGGATGAATATAGAAAAGCTTGGGGAGATATTCCCATTGTACTTTGTACACAGGAAGATTATTTGGATTCTTATGAAGCTTATATCCACAGGCGGCCTTCCATACCAGAAGAACGAACTCCTCTCTCTTATTTGGTTGACCCCTACAATTTAGTTTATCTGTACGCTGATTTGTATATCCCGGAAAACATTCG
Source organism: uncultured Bacteroides sp. (assembly GCA_900557355.1). Classification (GTDB taxonomy): domain Bacteria; phylum Bacteroidota; class Bacteroidia; order Bacteroidales; family Bacteroidaceae; genus Bacteroides. The sequence goes on along the minus strand of USSR01000330.1, from coordinate 7,149 downwards.
CCTGATGAAACAGATGATTCCCGGAATGAAAGAGTTTATATTTATAGGTGACGGGCGCAAAGTCAATCAAGACAACTCTGCGCTTATCCAGCAAGAACTGAATACGAAATATCCGGAAATCAAGTATCGATTTTGGTCTGCTGAAAATATGACAACCAATCAGTTGTTGGACTCCCTGTATTTCGTAGACACTAAAACGACGGGAGTTCTGTTCGCTTCATGGTTCTACAAATACACATTTGCCGGTAACAGCATGTTGGCCACTAATTCTCACAAGCTTATAGCTGCTACCTCCGTTCCTATCTTTTCTCTTAGTATGGTAAATATAACCAGTGGAAAAGAAGGTATGTTGGGTGGATATACTTACAATCAGGATCAGTATGATGCGGCATTGATTCAGACCATTTCGGATGTATTGGAAGACAAACAGGCACGTCAGATTCCTTGCTATATTCCCACAGATGGGGCACCCATTATTAATTATGAAATACTGGCGCGTAACGGGATTTCTCTTTCCGCATGTCCTGCCAATACCCGTTTTCTGAATAAACCGCTTACATTTTGGGAGCATTACCGGTATTTCATCTTGGGAACTCTCTTCTCTATTTTGCTTATTACACTGTTCTTCCTATATCGTATTCACAATCTGAATGCATTAAAGAAAGCACAACAGAACGAGATAGATGCAATGGCTACCTACAAAATGCTGGTGAACAATATGCCTTTACTTTATATGCAGGAAGAACTGGTGACCGATAAGAACGGCAATCCCATTGAATTAATTTACCGGAATGTAAATTCAGAATTTGAGAAACATTTCTATCGTAAGGAAGAAGTCATAGGCAGAAAAGGGAGTGAGATATTCCCGGAATCCATGCCCGAATTCCTGCACTTCACAAAGATGGCGTTGACCGAGAAAAGAGCCATTACATTTCCTTACTACTTTAAAGCCATCGATACTTTTTACGATGTGGTATTGAAAGGAACCCATCAGGGAAATATGATTGATATCTTCTGCCTGAACAGCACAGAACTGCACAAAGCACAGCAAAAGCTGAGTGCTACCAATAGTAAACTGGCCATGGCTCTTGAAGTTGCCAATATCGTACCCTGGAAGTGGGATCTGAAGAGCAAAACAATCCTGTGTGATATCAATAGACCGATTGAACTGAGTACTGACGAACAGGAGGTGGAAGATTCACAACTATCTGTGCCCGATTCTCAGTATTTCTCAAAAATCTTCAAGGAAGACCGTGAACGGGTGAAACAGGCCTACCGGGACTTGATAGAAGGACGGGCGGAAAAAGTGAAAGAAGAATACCGTATCGTCAATGTGCAGAAAAACAATCTGCACAAGGTGGAGTGGGTGGAGGCACAGGCCGCCGTAGAAGCCCGTGATGAGGATGGAAAGCCATTGACCTTGGTAGGTTCGTCTCTTGTCATTACCAACCGGAAGAAGATGGAGCAGGAGCTTACAACTGCAAAAGAGCTTGCCGAAGAATCCAATCGTTTAAAGTCGGCCTTCCTGGCTAATATGAGCCATGAAATTCGTACCCCGTTGAATGCTATTGTCGGTTTCTCGGGGATATTGGCATCTACCGAAGAAGAACAGGAAAAGCAGGAATATGTCAGCATCATCGAGAATAATAATACCTTGTTGCTGCAACTCATCAGTGATATTCTTGATTTGTCGAAGATTGAGGCAGGAACATTGGAGCTGAATTACTCTAATATCGAACTGAATGAGTTGATGAGGGAACTGGAGCGTGGTTTCTTGTTGAGGGTAAAGACGGATGCGGTGAAACTGGAGTTTGTGGAGCCTGCCGGACCATGTATGGCCTATACGGAAAAGAACCGTTTATCACAACTGATGATTAACCTTGTGACAAATGCCATTAAGTTTACTGAAAAAGGTAGCATTCGTTTTGGCTATGAAATGCGGGAGAATGAGTTGTATTTCTATGTAACCGATACCGGATGTGGAATTCCGAAGGATAAGCAACAAAACATTTTCGGGCGTTTCGTCAAGCTGAACTCTTTTGCCCAGGGAACCGGATTGGGGCTTTCTATCTGCCAAACACTGATAGAACGTATGGGTGGCAGAATCGGTGTGGAATCGGAAGAGGGAAAAGGCTCTACTTTCTGGTTTACGCTTCCCTACAAACCGGCTGTGAAGGAAGATAAGAAACAGATGCTCAAGGACATTCAACCCGTTTCGATAGAAAGAAACAAACTGACCATACTGGTTGCAGAAGATAATGCAAGTAATTATAAGCTTTTTGAATCCATCCTGAAGTACGACTATCATTTGATTCATGCTTGGGATGGTATGGAGGCCGTAGAAATGTTTCGGGAACATAATCCTCAGATTGTATTGATGGATATCAATATGCCTGTAATGGACGGGTACGAAGCTACCCGGGAGATCCGCAAATATTCTGCAAAGATTCCTATCATTGCCGTTACAGCCTTTGCCTATGCTTCGGATGAACAGAAGGTAATGGAAAGCGGATTCGACGGATATATGCCCAAGCCTATCAATGCCAAGTTGCTGAAGGCACAGTTGATGGATATTATGCAGAAACGTATCATCTTGTTATAAGATGAAAGTTTTTCATTTTCAGTTGAATGTTTTTCAATGCTGCGGTTCAACGCCCGCGATGCCACACCTGGGCGGTGCCGATGCCACACTTGGACGAGCGTGAAGTGTGGCGTTTGTTCTGCTCAGGTGTGGCATTTGCCCCGCTCAGGTGTGGCGTTTTAGAGGCTTGGGTTGCAGACTCTGTTCTTCCATTCTCTGTATTATGTATTCTTTTGATATTCCGCCGGTGTCATTCCCGTCATCCGTTTAAAGAATTTACTGAAGAATGACGGATTGGGGAATCCCAACTCATCCGAGATTTGGAATACCAACAAATCACTGTGTTTCAGCAGCACTTTTGCTTCAAGAATAATGGCTTGGTTAATCCACTGCATTACTGTCTGCCCGCTTACTTCACGAATAACCGTACTCAGATAATGAGGAGTCAGGCACAGTTTATCTGCATAGAAGCTGATGGTACGTTCACGTTTACTGTGTTCATTAACCAACCCGATGAAGCGACGGAACACCTCTTCCTGGCGTGAGAGATGCAGCGGGGCAGACTCCTCGCATTTTGCATGGATATACCTTATATTATAGAGTAACGCTATAATCAAGTGTTGCACCACTTCCCGGCGGAATGGAACTTTGTGCACAGTATCCCATAACATTGAAAAGAAAGCATCGATTTGCGGCAATTCTTCCTCTGTGGGCGAGATGAAAATGCCATGCTTTGTGTACGAATCCGTCAGTGCACCTCCCTGTGAGATAGGCAGAAAGTTATTATCAGGAACAATGACCTGAAAGTCGTAATCCTCACTGATTTCTATAATTTCTATTAGTGAGTTGCAAGGACTGATAATAATCATTGGTTCCTTTACCTTATATTCTATCAGATTGATGGAGATCCGTGCTTCACCTTTCAGTATCCGGATGATTCTGCTTTCTCTAGTGCGGTAAGGCTTCCCTGTACTAAAGAGGATGCTATCCATTTGGGCAAAACTGACGACAATGCCAAGATCACGGTTGATAAAACGGAAACTATTATTGTTTACAATGTTTTGATTGCTCAGCAGCTCGCCAAGTCCAAGCTCCATGGGCTTACTCTTTTCCATATTCTTTTTCTTCTTTAACTTATCTATATCTGTGGCAAAGATAAGAAAATGCAGGAATTTCTTGTCTTTTTATACTGGTAATCGAACAAATAGAACATCATTACACACAAATAGAATGTATCCATATACTTTTAAACTCTATCTTTGCGTCCTATAAAGAAATAAACAAGAAATGTATATGGAAATGAAACGAACTATTCTCTCCTTTTCCTTTGTTCTTGCGGCAATGCTGGCACATGCGCAGCTCACGCTGGAGGGATGCCAACACTCGGCACAGACCAATTATCCGCTGGTGCGGCAATACGGTTTGATAGAGAAAGCGCGGGAGTATAACTTGGAGAATGCTGGAAAAGGCTATCTGCCACAATTCACCATTTCAGGAAAAGCAACCTACCAAAGTGATGTTACAAAGCTGCCTGTGGACGTTCCGGGAATTGATATAAAAAGTATGCCCAAAGATCAGTATCAGGTGATGCTGGAAGTGTCGCAGAACATCTGGGACGGTGGAGATATCCGTTCCAAGAAGCAACTGACCCAGGCTACTTCGGAAATAGACCGCGGGAAGCTGGAAGTGGATATGTATGCGCTGAATGATCGTGTGAATCAGCTATACTTCGGTATCCTGTTGTTGGACGAACAGTTGAAGCAGAATCAGCTTTTGCAGGAAGACTTGAGACGCACTCATCAGCTAGTATCCAACTATATGGCAAACGGCATTGCCAATCAGAGTGATCTGGATGCCGTAAGCGTGGAGATATTGAACACGAAGCAGAAACGCATTGAACTGGAATCTTCGCGACAGGCCTATCTGAGTATGCTCTCTATCTTTACAGGAAAGGAAATCGCTTCCGAAACTACATTGGAGAAGCCTGCCGATACTTTTGAATCCATTTCATTGGTGAACAACCGTCCGGAACTTCGCTGGTTCGATGCCCAAGGCAGACAATTGAATGTACAGGAGTCTTCATTGAAGACGCGCTTCCGTCCCCGCTTCGGGCTGTTTGTGCAGGGAGCTTATGGAAATCCGGGATTGAACATGCTGAAAGACGATTTTTCCGCATTCTATGTAGCTGGTGTCCGTATGTCGTGGAACTTCGGTAGCCTGTACACGTTGCGCAATGATCGGAGGCTGATAGATAACAATCGCCGTAAGCTGGAGACCAGCCGCGATGTGTTCCTGTTCAATGCCAACCTGCAATCTACCCAACAAAGTTCGGCCATCCAGTCCATGCGCCGACAGATGGTGGATGATGATGAGATTATCCGTTTGCGTGTCAATATCCGTAAGGTTGCCGAGGCTAAAGTAGAGAACGGTACGCTGACCGTAACCGATATGCTTCGTGAAATCACTGCCGAGAACCTGGCACGCCAAACCAAGGCTTTGCACGAGGTGCAGTTACTGATGAACATCTGGAATCTGAAATATACATTGAATAATTAAAGGCATAAAAATATAGATCATTATGAAATCAAGGAATTTAATGGGACTTTGTTCCCTATTGGCCCTCTTTGCCGCTTGTGGAAACGGTGCCCCGAAACAGGATGCAACAGGAACGTTTGAGACTACGGAAGTACTTGTATCTGCCGAAGCGTCGGGTTGCCTGCTTTATTTCGATATCGAAGAAGGAATGTTGTTGAAGGCCGGTGAAGAAGTCGGTGTAGTAGATACCGTACAGCTCTACCTGAAGAAGCTGCAACTGGAGGCGAGCATTAAATCCGTCGAAGAACAGCGCCCTGATATCCTGAAACAGGTAGCCGCCACCAAAGAACAAATATCTGCCGCCGGGCGCGAACGGAACCGTGTGGCGAACTTACTAAAGGTAGGTGCAGCAAACCAGAAACAACTGGATGATGCGGAAGATCAGCTTGAAGTGCTCCGTAAGCAACTTGTTGCACAGAACTCTACCTTGTCCAACAGTCACCAGAGCCTGACGTGGCAAAGTTCATCCGTCGGTATTCAGGTGGCACAGGTGGAAGACCAGTTGAAGAAGTGCCACATCACCTCTCCGATAACCGGCACTGTACTGGCAAAGTATGCCGAAGCGGGAGAACTCACAGCTATGGGCACTCCGCTTTTCAAAGTGGCCGATACGGAACAGATGTACCTTCGTGCTTACATCACTTCCGAACAACTGTCGCAGGTAAAACTGGGACAGAAAGTAACCGTCTTCTCCGATTACGGCACCGATGAGCACAAGCAGTATCCGGGCGTAGTAACCTGGATTTCGGATACCTCGGAATTTACCCCGAAGACTATCCTGACTAAGAATGAACGTGCCAACCTGGTGTATGCCGTGAAGATTGCCTTGCACAATGACGGGCTGTTGAAGATAGGCATGTACGGAGGAGTGGAGTTTAATAAGTGATAAAGTGATGAGTTTATGGAACATGCGGTTGTTGTAGATAACGTTACCAAGAAATATGGGGCGGTGGAGGCGTTGAAGGGTGTTTCCTTGACGGTTCCTTCCGGAGAGTTGTTCGGCATTATCGGGCCTGATGGGGCGGGGAAGACTTCTCTCTTCCGTATCCTCACCACCTTGCTGCTTCCCGATAGTGGAAATGCTTCGGTGTGCGGTCTGGATGTAGCGAGGGATTATAAAGAAATTCGTCGTCGCGTAGGCTATATGCCGGGGCGCTTCTCCCTCTATCAGGACTTGACGGTAGAAGAAAACCTGAACTTCTTTGCTACTGTTTTCCATACTACCATTGAGGAGAATTATGAATTGGTGAAGGATATCTACCAGCAAATAGAGCCTTTCCGCAAACGCCGTGCTGGAGCTTTGTCCGGAGGAATGAAGCAGAAACTGGCGTTGAGTTGTGCGCTTATCCATAAACCGGATGTGCTTTTCCTCGACGAGCCGACAACAGGGGTAGATCCTGTTTCCCGCAAGGAGTTTTGGGGGATGCTTCGTCGGTTGAAGGAACAGGGCATCACCATCATAGCCTCTACGCCTATTATTGATGAGGCACGCCAATGTGACCGCATTGCTTTTATCAATGAGGGTCAGATACATGGAATAGATACTCCGGAACGTATCCTGAACCAGTTCGCAAGCATTCTCTGTCCGCCGGGGCTGGAACACGGCAAGGTGGAACAGAAAGATGAGTATGTCATCGAAGTGGATAAGCTCACCAAATGTTTCGGCAATTTCACGGCAGTGGACCATATCTCTTTCAAAGTCCATCGTGGGGAGATATTCGGCTTTTTGGGTGCCAACGGTGCCGGAAAGACAACCGCCATGCGTATGCTTACCGGATTGAGCCATCCCACAGGAGGCACGGCCCGCGTAGCCGGTTTCGATATAGCTACACAGTCAGAAGACGTGAAAAAGAATATCGGCTATATGAGCCAGAAGTTTTCTCTTTACGAAGACCTGAAAGTGTGGGAGAATATCCGGCTGTTTGCCGGGATTTACGGTGGGTCAGAAGATGAAATAGCCCGCAAGACGGATG
>USSR01000329.1 GCA_900557355.1 uncultured Bacteroides sp. | reverse complement strand
CGACATTTATTCTTTCCACCGTGGGGAAAGTTTCTTTCCATCACGGAGTTTTTTTCTTTCCACCATGGTGGAAAGAAAAAAACTCCACGGTGGAAAGAATAAGCATTCGTAGGCAAAGAACTAAGCGTTGGTAGGGAAAAAGAATAAAAGTGCCTAAGAAAGAAGCTATGAATTCCAAGATTTTCGTAAGTTTGCCCAATGAAATCTAATAGCATGCAGTATGAGAACACTTAAAGCAGCATTGGCTCTCCTGATAATAACCTTATCATTTCTTTCCGGACAAGCACAGACCCGCTTCGATAATCTGGAATTCAAGCAATTCTCCACACCGGAAGGATTACCCAACAGCATGGTTCACCAGGTTTATCAGGACAGGGATGGATATATCTGGATTTCTACATTCTATGGATTATTCCGTTACGACGGTTACGAAGTTCGTACATATAAATCCAACCTTTACACTCCCGGACTTTTGGTTAATAATAATGTGATTTGCGTAGAAGAAGATTATTCCCACCGCCTTTGGATAGGGACGCATGAAGGACTTTGCGTACTCGATAAGCAAACAGGCAAAATGAGGAAAATGAAGCTGGAAGGAATAAGCAAACATCGCTTGAACGAAATTCACGTAACCAAAGATAATAAAGTTTATCTGGGATATATCCGTGGAATGGCTTGTTATAATGCAGAGCTAGATACATTAGAGTTAATGACAAGCAAGAATTGCAAAGGTGAAGTACCCGAGCAAATCAACATTCAAACCTTGCTTGAAGATGAAAACGGTGATTTATTGATTGGCACATGGCAGGATGGACTTTTCCACTATAATATAAAGGAGAATAAGTTTATACACTATCCTCCGTTGGATGAAAGCAACTCCGTATTGGCTTTATTCCAAGACTCAAAAGGTGCATTATGGATAGGTACAAGCGGTTCCGGGCTGTATAAGGTAAACTTCTCTCCTGATAAGAAGATATTATCTGTAGAAAAAGCTTATAAGCACGATGCTCTTAACACGCTGTCCCTCTCTTCCGATTATATTTATTCCATTCACGAAGACCTGCAAACTCATTCGTTATGGCTGGGTACACGGAATGGGGTCAGCATCATGGACTTGACCGATGAAGGGAAATTTATAAACTACCGAGAGTCGGGTTCAGAACACTATCTGCCTGTCCGTGAAGTGAACACCGTCTTTCGCGATAAAAATGGCTTGATGTGGATTGGCACCAAAGGCGCCGGAGTCTTTCATGTGAATACCCGTACACGTCCTTTTGAAGTTTTTTATCCGCGTGGCAACGGGAAATCTTTTACGGATATTATCTCTACCTTGTATGTGGAAGAAAGCGGAGCTTCCTGGGTAGGCTTCGGATATGGAATTGATTATCAGTCGGAAGACGAGAAAGTGACTTTGATTCCCTCCAAGCGCCCCTATCATATTTCTTACAGTCCATCCGCCCGGGAGGTGCTGCTTGCTATCCATGATGGCGGGGTGATAGCTTGCCGGGATGGGGAGATTGTCCACCAATACAGGGCCTCGAATTGCGGTTTTATCCCTCACGATTTAGTCTATTGGGTGCACGAAGACCGGAAAGGGAATTGGTGGTTAGGCACCTATAAGGGGCTTAGTGTGCGTTATCAGGATGGCCGCGAATACTGTTTCAATCAATTGCCCGATGCCGATAAATTACTTTCTAAAGAGATAACCAGCATCATGGAAGATAATAACGGCTCTCTGTGGCTGGCAACCAATAATAATGGTATCGTTCACGTCACCGGCAATATGGAACAACCCGGGTCTTTGCAATGCAAGAACTACTGTATTGAAAATGGCTTGTTACCGGTCAACACCCCACTTTGCTTTCTTCTGGATAAGAGTGGAAAGGTCTGGGTGGGAACGGAAGGAAGCGGGCTTTGCCTGTATGACGCACAGAATGACTGCTTTCGGTCTGTTCATCAGGAATACAATTTGCCGGGAGATATGGTTGGCAGCATGGAGGAAGACAATAACGGAAACCTTTGGCTGGGCACTAACCAGGGACTGGTGAAGCTGACAATTACCGGAGAAGAGAAAGGACGGGTGCGGATATTTACGGTGGCCGACGGATTGGCCGATAACTTCTTCAATCAGAATGCATCCTTCTATCGTAACGGGACTTTCTACTTCGGTTGCAGTCGCGGCATCGTTACGTTCAACTCTAAAATGGCCGAAGGAAATCACTCTGATGTCTCTTTATGCATTACGGATATATGGATAGACGGAAAATCATTGGAGCAGATGCCGGAAAATAAAAGAAGAGAAATCAGCCCTTTCACCGCCGATTTTACGGAACAACTCGTTGTCCCTGCCGCATATTCCAATTTCACCATATGCTTTGCTTCCCTCACTTACAATCATCCCCAACAGAATAATTACGCCTACAGATTGCAAGGACTCGACACCGACTGGCATTATGTAAATGCCTCCAACCGCAATGCCTATTACTCCAAACTATCTCCGGGAGAATACGTCTTTGAGCTACGTGCCACGAACGAGAATGGAGATTGGGGAGAAATACGGAAAATGGAAATAACCATCAAACCTCCTTTCTGGGCCACTTGGTGGGCATATCTTGTTTATGCATTCATATCCGTATCAGTCTTGGCATTAATATGGTGGGAGGTACGCAGAAGGCTGCTGCTGCGCAACCGGAAATATCTGCAAAAAGGGGAAACAGACAAGGTGCATCACATCAAATTCCAGTTCTTTACGAACATCGCTTCGGACGATGAGAAGTTCTTGCAGGATGCCATTGCTTGTGTGAACAGGCATCTGAGTGATACGGACTTTGACGTTCCCCAATTTATCGATGAAATGGCGACAAGCCGCACCACCCTGCACAAGAAACTCAAATCACTGACGGGGCTGAATACGACAGGCTTTGTACGCAGCATCCGCCTGAAGGCCGCCTGCAACATTATGGATGAGAATAAGAACATACGTATCTCCGACCTCGCCTATCAAGTAGGTTTCAATGACCCCAAGTACTTTTCCATCTGTTTCAAGAAAGAATTTGGTATGCAGCCGACAGAATACGCGATGAAAGCGGCTAAAAACGCATAATCTCCCCTGCATAAGTGAGGTTGAAACATGTTCTTAAAAGGTAGAAGGAACATGTTTCAACCTTACCGGACGATGCTTCACCCATTCCGAACAACCAGCCAACTACCTTTGTGACGTTAAAAACTTTAATGTCTAATTTAAAAAGGTTGGCCTATGAAACTTATTTTCTATGGAAACAGAAAATCGCTGATAGCGATTATGATTTGCGCGGTGCTTCTTTCCGGTAGTCACGTAGCGCATGCAACTAATGAACCGGAACCGACTTACTCTTCTCAGCAAACCGGCAAAATTAAGGGAACTGTAACTGACACTAACGGAGAAACCGTCATCGGAGCCAGTATTGTGTTGAAAGGTACTACTAATGGCACAATAACTGATATGGATGGTAATTTCACCCTCTCTGATGTTCCGGCCAATGGAACTATCCAGGTTAGTTTTATCGGATATAAAACACTGGAAGTACAAGTTAAAGGACAGACTTCTTTTAACTTGACTTTATCGGAAGATGCTGAAACACTGGATGAAGTCGTAGTGGTGGGATACGGCACAATGAAGAAATCGGATTTAACAGGTGCGGTAGGCTCCATTTCTTCCGAAAAACTTGCCGCCAGAGGTTCCACTCGCCTGGAAGATGCATTGCAGGGAGCAGTTCCGGGAGTCAACATTACCCAGTCCAACAGCCGTGCCGGCGGTGGATTTAATATACAGATACGTGGTCAAGCTTCCATCAACAAACAGGCTTCCCCTCTTTATGTCATTGATGGTATTGTATGCTCATCTATGGATTTCCTGAACCCGGAAGATATAGAACGCGTGGATGTATTGAAAGATGCTTCATCTACCGCCATCTATGGCTCGCGTGCCTCCGCGGGTGTGATAATGATTACTACGAAAGGTGCCAAAGGAGCAGGAAAACCTCAACGCGTATCTATATCATACGACGGCTACTATGGTATTCGGAAAGTAGCGCGTATGCCTGATTTCATGAATGCCCAAGAGTTTATCGACTATCGTTTCGCACGCCACACTGTCCTGACTTCTGAGGCTTTTGACGGTTCCAGTCGTAAGGGAGTGGATGCAAATGGAATTCCTCACTATGAAATAAAGCAATCTGACTTAGAAACTACCTTCTTAAAACGCGATGGTGGGACTAACTACAGGGATTCTAAGATATATGAAATGATGATGTCCGGAACAGATGGTTATGACTGGACCGACCTTGTTACCAGGACCGGCTCACAACAGAATCATTATATCAGTGCAAATGGTGCTACTGAGAATCTTAATTATCGTTTAGGCTTGGGGTACCAGGGAGAAGAAAATGTGTTCAAGCATAATAACTATTCCCGGTTTAATATTAAAGGTGCTCTGGACGGAAAAATCTCAAAAGTGTTTGATGCCGGCTTCACGGTAAATATGGCCTATACGGTACAGGATGATTTTAGTACAAACAGTACATATTGCCCCTATGAGAATGCCTTTTATTTTAATCCTTTTGTAGCACCTTATGATGCAAATGGGAATATCATCAACAATCCCGGTTCAAAAGATGCTTTTGAGTCTACGGGACAGTTCACTTCCACTATCAGTCCATTAAATGATCTGGCAGATGAAAACTATACGAATCAGACACGCAAATTTCATGTTTTCGGTAATGTTTATTTGCGGGCCAATATTATGAACGGTTTGAAGTTTACAACTACTTTCTCACCTAATTTTTATCATGGACGGCAAGGTATGTTCAATGCAACCGGAGTGAACGACCGTAATCCATCAGGATCGAATTATTATCAGATAAATGGTACGAACTCTGCAGAAGTTGAGACTACAGACCGCTTGGACTGGACTTGGGATAACCAGATTGACTTTAACAAGACGATAGGTAATCATACATTTGGCGCTATGGGTCTGTTCTCTATGTATCGTTCTGACAAAGAAATCTATACTCTGAAAGGATTTGGGATATCTGACGATATGCTCTCATTCCATGCAATGAATAAAGCTTCCGGTGATAAAGAAATTAGTTCTTCTTATACAGAGTCTACATTAGTATCCGGAGCTCTTCGACTGAATTATTCTTATAAGGGTAAATACATGGCTACTGCTACTGCACGTACCGACGGTTCTTCGCGTTTTGCCAAAGGTAAACGTTGGGGATGGTTCCCGTCTGTTGCTCTGGCCTGGCGCATGTCGGAAGAGAACTTTTTGAAAGATACGGATTGGTTGGATAACTTGAAACTACGCCTGTCTTATGGTGTTACGGGAAACAATAACGTAGGAGATTACGTGACGATTGCCACAGCTTCAGGTCCCAGCTACGTAGTATTGGATGGATCGGAAGTGCAAGGCTATTATCCCAATGGATTGGTCAACACAAAGCTCATCTGGGAAAAAGTGAAGGAATTTGATTTCGGTATAGATTTCAGCGTATTGGACAATCGCATTAACCTGACCGCCGACTTCTATCACAGGCTATCCGACGGACAGATAATGGATCGCATTGTTCCCATTGAGACAGGGGAAACGAAAGCCACTTTTAATGTAGGCTCGGTTCGCAATACCGGTGTAGAATTGGGAGTCCAGTTCGGAGTTATCAGAAACCAGAATTTCACTTGGGATTTAAGCCTCAATTACTCCAGGAACTGGAACAAAATACTGGAACTCAGCAATGGGAAAATAGACGAGGTAGCTTCCAACCGCTTTATAGGTAAGCCTTTGAATGTACTCCGTGATTATACTCACACCGATGTCATCACCGATAAAGGAGTAACTATGCATACAAAAGATGGAGATATCCATTATACCTTGCAGGAATTTTATGCCAAATATGGCAAGAACTACAAATGGTATGAAGGACAGGTAGCTGTAAACGACTGGAATAATGATGGCAAAATCACCGATGAAGATAAACAGATATATGGTTGCACAGATCCTAAATGGATGGGAAGCTTGAGTTCAAGCATGTACTACAAAGGTTTTGACTTTTCGGTAATGGTTTATACAAAGCAAGGTCAGTGGTCACGCAGCTATTTCCATGATAAATACATGAAATGGTCTGACCGTGGCAACCAACACATGGCAATGGATTTCTATATTCCTAAAGGTACGCCTACCATCAATCACGCTACCGGTGATATAGTATATACTACTGAAACTCATTACGGCAAATATCCTTATCCTAACAATTCGGACACATCGGCCGGTGGCTACTTCTCTGATAAAGGCAGTGCAAAAGGAGAAGGATTCCAATATCAGAAGACTTCTTTTGTAAAAGTAAAAAACATTTGCTTGGGATATACATTCCCCAAGAAATGGATTGCTAAAGCCGGATTACAACATTTGCGCCTTTACGTCAATGTACTGAACCCATTCTGTTTCACGGACTATGAAGGCTTTGACCCGGAATGGGCAGGTGCCAAGCTGACCGATGGTGGTCCTGCTTCAGTGACTTATCAAATAGGTGCGAACATCAAATTCTAATTTTTAAAGCAAAGATAAGTGATATGAAAAAGTTTATATATATAGCTATCCTGCTGGTTTTCTCCGCCTGGATGGTAAGTTGTGACGGTTTTTTAACTACGGATAATAAATCGAACGTGACGGACAAAGAATACTTCTCTACGAAGTCGGGATTTGAATCCTTGGTATCCAATGCCTATGAAACTTTACGGGATATTTATGCCTCTTCCAGTTATACAACCTATTTCAATGCAGGTACGGACATGTATGCCGACGGACGCAACTACATTAATGATGAATTGCATGAATATGAAACCCTGAATCCGGAAAATAGCGTAATGAAAGAACTTTATACAGCATGTTATAAAGGAATTCGTGCAGCTTACGCCGTGAAGCATTATGCCCAAGATGCAGAAATTGATGAAATATTACGTAATAAGCGCGTGGATGAAGCACGCGTACTGGCTGCAAATTATTATTATATATTAGTTAACACCTTCGGGGGTGTACCTTTGATGAAAGAATACGTAGCCAATGCCCAGACAGGTTATCCAAAATCTGCTGCCAGTGACGTATACGCCTATATCATTGAAGAACTGGAGAATGTAGTAGCTAACGGAGTACTCGAAAAGTCCACAGCGCAGAATGGAGGAGGACGTGCAAGTCTAGAATCAGCACGTGCATTACTGGCTAAAACTTATCTGGCGGCAGCCTGGGACCTGGATAAAAAGGAATATTTTTCTAAAGCAGCTCAAACAGCAGATGATGTAATAGCCAAACGTAATCTGGTTACTCCTTTTGCAAATCTATGGAGGGCAGATTATAGCGGGGATGATAATGAAGAATTTATCTGGGATGTAGAATATGATTATGCGACGGCAACCAATACAGTCAGTGGCGGACACCCCTGGAGTTCTTTCTATTGTAACCATATTGGCGGACAGGAAGATCACGGAAAAGGAAGTACATCTGCCTTTATAGCAACCTTACATGCCTTGCAATGCTTTGAGAAAGGGGATGTAC
>USSR01000328.1 GCA_900557355.1 uncultured Bacteroides sp. | reverse complement strand
GCAGCTTCCATAAAGAAAGCCAAAATACCTTCGATGGCAAGTGGTGCTCCAAAAATGTCGCCCACAAACCAGCTGTAGTTACTCCAGTTGGTTCCGAACTCAAATTCAAGAATCAATCCCGTGGCCACTCCCACGGCAAAGTTGATACCGAACAATTTCATCCAAAACTTGGCGGTGCGTTTCCAAAACTCATCCCCCGTACGATAATACATGGTCTCCATGATACCCATGATGACTGCCAGCCCCAATGTGAGCGGCACAAAAATCCAGTGATAAATGGCTGTCAGTGCGAATTGCGCCCTCGACCAGTCAATCAGAGAAGTGTCGATGTGTTCAAGCATAAGAAATCAAGTTATTAATTATGAAGTTATAAGTAATTTACAGTATTAAGCGCTGGTCAATCCGGAGTGGAAGAAGGGGAATCACCAAGAGCACGGTCAATAAGTTCCCTACCCACATACTCCTCCTTATCTTCGCCTACCGCAGACGAGTTCAGATAATTGGGGAAGAAGAATATACGCAATATGAAAAACATGATGAACAGTTTCACCAGAATAATGAGCCACAGAGTTTTCCCGAGCGTCATACCCCGGAATCCATCGACGTAAAACCGCCAGATTTTCTGGATTGTATTCTTCATAATAGAGAAATTATAATCATTACAAATATAAAACTTTTATATTCTAAATAACAAATAAAAGGGCAAAAAGTTAGTTATCGACACAAAAAAGCATTCCGGCGTCGAAAAATTCCGAACCGTCTATCTATTTTGCAGGGCATTTTACGACACTGTATCTTCGCAAGCGTAAAACAATATAGCATAACGAAGATATGAGAAACGTAAGAAGATTGACAGTGATAACACTCAGTGTGGCAAGCGCCTGTGTCGGCAGCACGACACTGCAGGCACAGGATGCGACTCCCACTGCAGCGCAGGAAATCACAGTACAAAGTACTTCATCGCAAGACGATGCGGCGCTCCCCTCTCAGTGGGACTTGCAAACCTGCATTGACTATGCCCTGCAACACAACATCACCCTGAAGCGTAACCGTATCAGTGCGGAAAGCGCCGAAGTGGATGTGAAAACTGCGAAAGCAGCCCTGTTTCCCAGTTTGTCGGCAAGTGTCAGCCAACGTATCGTAAACCGCCCCAACAGCGAGACAAATACGATTATCGATGGTGACAACATCACCAGCAGCACCAGTAAGACGTCGTACAATGGTAGCTATGGTATTGATGCCAGTTGGACTCTCTACAATGGTAGCAAGCGCCTGAACACCATCAAGCAGCAGAAGCTGAACAACCGCATTGCCGAACTCAATGTAGCCGAAAGTGAAAATTCTATCGAAGAGAGCATTGCACAAATATATGTGCAGATACTCTACGCTGCCGAAGCTGTTAAAGTAAATGAGAATACTCTTGCCGTCAGCCAGGCCGAACGTGATCGCGGACAACAGTTGCTGGAGGCCGGAAGTATCGCCAAGAGCGACCTCGCACAGTTGGAATCACAGGTCAGTACTGATAAATATCAGTTAGTGACGGCACAAGCCACCTTGCAAGATTACAAATTACAACTGAAACAACTTCTGGAGTTGGATGGTGAAAGTGAAATGAATCTCTATCTGCCTGCCTTAGGTGATGAAAATGTGCTGACGCCCCTGCCCACCAAAACAGATGTGTATCGAGCTGCTCTCACTTTCCGTCCTGAGATAGAATCGGGTAAGCTGAATGTACAGGCTTCCGATTTGGATATCAGCATTGCCAAAGCAGGATATATCCCTACACTAAGCCTCAGTGCCGGTATCGGTACTACGAACGCCAACGGAAATGATTTCTCTTTCTCCGAACAGGTAAAGAATAACTGGAACAATTCATTAGGTCTGACTGTAAGCATTCCTATCTTCAACAACCGTCAAACCAAAAGTGCGGTACAGAAAGCCCGCCTGCAAAAACAGACCAGCGAACTGGACTTGCAGGATCAGCAGAAGACATTATACAAGACTATTGAAAGTTTATGGTTAGATGCCAATAGTGCACAACAACAATATGTAGCAGCTGCCGAGAAACTACGTAGTACACAAACAAGTTACGATCTCATTCAAGAGCAGTTCAACCTGGGCATGAAGAATACAGTAGAACTGCTGACAGAGAAGAATAACCTGCTCAATGCGCAACAGGAAACATTGCAAGCCAAATATATGGCTATATTGAATGCACAGTTATTGCGATTCTACCAGGGAGAAGGGATAAGGTTGTGATAGAATGATAAGATGATAGAATGATAAGGTGATAGAGTGATTAGTGATAAATAAAAGAAACGATATGAGCAAGAAGAAAATTATCAGTATGGCGGTCGGAGTCATCATTGTAGCCGGCCTAGCTATTTGGGCATTTGGCGGAGAAGCCAAAAAACGGAAAGTGGTATACGAGACGACTACCGTAAGTCGTAGCGACATTTCCAACTCTGTGACTGCCACAGGCACCATTGAACCGGTGACTGAAGTGGAAGTAGGTACACAGGTCAGTGGTATCATTGATAAGCTGTATGCAGATTATAATTCGGTAGTGACCAAAGGGCAACTCATTGCCGAAATGGATAAAGTGACCCTGCAAAGTGAGCTTGCTTCACAAAAAGCAACCTATGATGGTGCCAAAGCCGAATATGAATATCAACAGAAGAACTACGAACGCAACAAAGGTCTGCACGAGAAGCAACTCATCAGCGATACGGATTACGAGCAAAGCCTCTACAACTACCAGAAAGCCAAAAGCGCCTATGACAGTAGTAAGGCATCTCTTGCCAAGGCAGAACGTAACTTGTCGTACGCCACCATCACCTCTCCTATCGACGGCGTTGTTATCAGCCGTGATGTAGAAGAAGGACAGACAGTAGCTTCCGGCTTCGAAACTCCGACCCTCTTCACCATTGCTGCGGACTTGACACAAATGCAAGTAGTGGCCGATGTAGATGAAGCTGACATAGGCGATGTAGAAGAAGGACAACGTGTGAGCTTTACAGTAGATGCTTATCCGAATGATGTATTCGAAGGTAAAGTTACACAAATCCGTCTTGGAGCAACCAGCAGTTCAAGCAGTACCACTACATCTACCACTGTGGTAACTTATGAAGTAGTGATCTCCGCCCATAACCCAGATTTGAAATTGAAACCGAGATTGACAGCAAACATTACAATCTATACACTGGATAAACAAGGAGTACTGAGTGTTCCAACAAAGGCTTTACGCTTTACACCGGCAATTCCATTGGTAGGCAAGGATGCCGTAATCAAGGACTGCGAAGGAGAGCATAAGGTATGGACCCGTGAAGGAGATACGTTTACCGCACATCCGGTCAGCATCGGTATCTCTAACGGAATTATGACGGAAATTACAGGTGGCATCAATGAAAACACGCAAGTCGTAGCTGATGCAGTAATCAGCACAGGCAGCGGACAGGCAGCTGTAGCCGAAGGACAGGAAGGAGGAGAAAGAAGTCCTTTCATGCCTGGCCCTCCGGGAAACAATAAAAAGAAAAATAATAAGTAATCATATTATGAGTAAAACAGTCATAGAATTGCAAAACATCCGGCGTGATTTCCAAGTGGGTGAGGAAACGGTGCATGCCCTGCGTGGCATCTCCTTTTCCATTGCCGAAGGAGAGTTCGTCACCATCATGGGTACGTCCGGTTCCGGTAAATCGACACTGTTGAATACCCTGGGTTGCCTCGATACTCCTACCAGTGGAGAATACTTGCTGGACGGTATATCCGTACGTACCATGAGCAAGCCTCAGCGCGCCATATTACGAAATCGGAAAATCGGTTTCGTATTCCAAAGCTATAATTTGCTGGCAAAGACAACTGCCGTGGAGGATGTAGAATTGCCTTTAATGTATAATGCTTCTGTCTCAGCAGCCGAACGCAGACGCCGGGCCATAGAAGCTCTGCAAGCCGTAGGGCTGGGCGACCGTCTGGAACATAAATCGAACCAGATGTCGGGTGGACAGATGCAACGTGTAGCCATTGCCCGTGCCTTGGTAAACAACCCTGCGGTAATCCTTGCCGATGAGGCAACAGGTAATCTGGACACGCGTACTTCTTTTGAGATATTGGTTCTTTTCCAAAAACTACATGCCGAAGGACGCACCATTATATTCGTTACCCATAATCCCGAAATAGCCCAGTACAGTAGCCGGAACATTCGTCTGCGTGACGGGCATGTGACGGAAGACACGGTGAATACGAAAATTCTATCGGCAGCAGCGGCACTGGCAGCATTACCGAAAAATGATGAAGATTAAGAAATATAAATTATGAACGGAACAAACCTTTTCAAAATAGCCCTCCGCGCCCTTGCCAACAACAAGCTTCGCGCCTTCCTCACCATGCTGGGTATCATCATTGGTGTGGCCTCCGTCATCACCATGCTTGCCATCGGACAGGGTTCGAAGAAAAGTATCCAGGCACAGATATCGGAAATGGGGTCGAACATGATCATGATTCACCCGGGCAGTGATACGCGTGGCGGTGTCCGTCAAGATGCTTCTTCCATGCAGACTTTGAAACTGACCGATTATGAAGCATTACGGGATGAGACTAACTTTCTGGCAGCTGTCAGTCCAAACGTATCGTCCAGCGGACAGCTTATTGCCGGAAACAATAACTATCCTGCCTCCGTAAATGGTGTAGGTACCGAATACCTCGAAATTCGCCAGTTAAGTGTGGAAAGCGGCGAGATGTTCACCGAAGCTGACATTCAGAATGCAGCAAAAGTCTGTATCATAGGTAAGACTATTGTAGACAACCTCTTCCCTAACGGACAGGACCCTATCGGACATATTATCCGTTTCAATCAGGTTCCCCTACGTGTAGTAGGTGTGCTCAAAGCGAAAGGATACAACTCCATGGGTATGGACCAGGATGAAATCGTGCTGGCTCCCTACACCACCGTAATGAAACGTATGCTGGCAGTTACCTATCTTCAAGGTATCTTTGCCTCTGCCCTCTCCGAAGACATGACAGATTATGCCACGGACGAAATTACCACCATCCTGCGCCGTAATCACAAGCTGAAAGAAAATGATGACGATGACTTCACCATCCGTAGCCAGCAGGAACTCAGTACGATGCTGAATTCTACCACTGACTTGATGACCACACTTTTGGCATGTATTGCCGGCATTTCTCTGGTAGTAGGTGGTATCGGTATCATGAACATTATGTATGTCAGCGTAACCGAACGTACGCGTGAAATCGGTCTGCGTATGTCCGTAGGCGCACGTGGCGTGGATATTCTTTCACAATTCCTGATTGAGGCCATCCTTATTAGTATTACAGGTGGCATCATTGGAGTCGTCATCGGCTGCGGAGCCTCATTCATTGTGAAGAACGTAGCCCACTGGCCCATCTACATCCAGGCATGGAGTGTATTCCTCTCCTTCGCAGTCTGTACCGTCACTGGTGTGTTCTTTGGCTGGTATCCGGCTAAGAAAGCAGCAGATCTGGATCCGATAGAGGCAATCAGATACGAGTAAATGAAGAATGAAAAATGAAGAATGAAGAATTATGCTGCGCAGTCATATTTGTATGGAAATTCTTCATTCCTCATTCTTCATTTTTCATTAAAATTATTATTTTTGTAATATGATTATGCAAGAACCCAAAACACGCCGGATTGTAGAAGTCCTCATTCATATCATCGGATGGGGCATTGTTTTTGCCTTTCCATTTCTGCTGATGAACCGCAGTGGATTCACGGTTAGCTGGATAGACTACCTGCGTCATGGCAGTACAGTGCCGATATCGTTCCTTATCGTGTTTTATATAAACTACTGCTTCTTTATTCCCCGCTTTCTGTTTGAAGGACGAATTAAACAGTATATCATACTGAACCTCCTGCTTATACTTTGCACCGCTATTGGTGTACACTTCTGGCAGGATTTCATCTTCCATACCTATGTGAAGTCCACTCCTCCCAAGCGTCCCGGACCTCCCAGTTGGATATTTATTCTGCGCGACGTATTCTCAATGGTTCTCACTGTCGGTCTGGCAGCTGCTATCCGTATGAGCGGTCGCTGGATAAAAGTGGAAGCTGCCCGTCGTGAGGCAGAAAAAAGCCGTACGGAAGCTGAATTGAAAAACTTGCGTAATCAACTGAATCCGCACTTCCTGCTCAATACCCTGAATAATATCTATGCCCTTATCGCTTTCGACAGCGATAAAGCGCAAGCTGCTGTCCAGGAGCTGAGTCGTCTTTTGCGCCATGTACTCTACGATAACCAACAAAATTTCGTTGCCTTGGGCAAAGAAATGGATTTCATCCGCAACTATATCGAGCTGATGCGTATCCGTCTTGCCTCCAACGTGACCGTAGAGACCCAAATCGATGTCCGTGCCGATAGCCGTACGGAAATAGCTCCACTCATTTTCATCTCCCTCATAGAGAATGCCTTCAAACATGGTATCTCCCCTACTGAGTCCAGCTTTATCCGCATTCATTTCAGCGAAAGTCCCGGTCAGGTATGTTGTGAAATAGCCAACAGCTACCACCCCAAAAGCCAAGCTGATAAAAGTGGTAGTGGTATAGGGCTGGAGCAGGTACGGAAACGTCTAGAACTGACCTATCCCGGCCAGTATGAATGGAAACAGGGAGTGAGTGACAACGGGAAAGAATATAAATCAATATTGGTGATAGGGTTATAGAGTGATAGAGTGATAAAGTAATATCACATTATCACTTTATAACCCTATCACCCCTAAATATTCAACATTATGAACCTGACTTGTGCCATAGTAGACGATGAACCGTTAGCTTTAGACCTATTGGAAAGCTACGTCAATAAGACCCCGTTCCTGACATTGGACGGAAAGTATTCCAGTGCCGTACAGGCTATGAAAGAGCTACCGGAGAAGCGAGTTGACTTGCTTTTCCTCGATATACAAATGCCAGAACTTAATGGCCTTGAGTTCTCTAAAATGGTAGATCCGCATACCCGTATCATATTTAGTACTGCTTTTGAGCAATATGCCATCGACGGTTATAAAGTGAATGCTCTGGATTATCTGTTAAAGCCAATCTCCTACGTAGATTTTTTGCAGGCAGCAAACAAAGCAGTGCAATGGTTTGAATTATTGCAGCAGCCCAAAGAAGAAATTGAAAGCATATTTGTTAAAAGCGACTATAAACTGGTGCAAATAGAGCTTAAAAAGATACTTTATGTGGAGGGTTTGAAAGATTATGTTAAAATTTATACAGAGGATAGTGCTCGGGCAATATTATCTCTTATGAGTATGAAATCAATGGAGGAATTATTGCCAGCTTCCCGTTTTATGCGGGTTCACAGATCTTATATTGTCCAGAAAGAAAAAATAAGAGTTATTGACCGCGGACGAATTGTGTTCGATAAAACGTATATCCCCGTCAGCGATAGTTATAAACAGGTATTTCAAGCATTCCTGGATAAAAGAAGTTAGAATATAACATTCATTTGTCGATAAAATATCCGAATCTGTCGACAAAACATAATTTCCTATTGCATATTAAAAAATGTTTTTTTACCTTTGCATCGAACAGATAAAGGAAGTTGTGAGG